>CAIQXC010000694.1 GCA_903875675.1 Akkermansiaceae bacterium | reverse complement strand
GGAGTGGCAGCAGGAGTGGCAGCAGGAGTGGCAGCAGGAGTGGCAGCAGGAGTGGCAGCAGGAGTGGCAGCAGGAGTGGCAGCGGGAGTGGCAGCGGCGGCGGGAGCAGGAGCGGCAGCGGGAGCAGGAGTGGCAGCGGGAGCGGGAGTGGCAGCAGGAGCAGGAGCTGCGGCCGGCTCGGCGGCGAGTTTGAGAGCTGTAGGCGATCCGGGCACCACCTGGTCGGGCCGCTCAACGGCGGTGGGCTTGGCGGCAGGCAAGGAGGGGGCGACCTTGGCGATGGCTGCGGCGATTTGCTCTGCGGGCAATGCAGCGGACTGGGCTTCCACCAGTTTGTCCCTGGTGGTGTAACGCGCCACTGCTGCGGCATCCTCGAGGTTGCTAGGCGGCTTGCGGTTGAACAGGATGACCGCGGCGAGCAGCACGGCAAACATCAAGAACGTCCACAACGCCCACCAAAAAGTGTTGAAGCGGAGCAGCGGATTATCGCGGGTGGGGTCCATGGGAAGGGGTAAAGAGTTGTCAGTAGGCAGTTGTCCGTGATCGGAGATCAGTTCGAGACATTGGCGGACTCGAGGATTCGGGGGTCGCGGTTTGGATAGAGCGAGTGTTGGCCGAGGGCGCGCAGCAGGAAGAACAGGAAAGCCGCGCCGATGGTGATGAAGGCAAAGATATCCCCCCAGAATGCACCTGGGATGGATACTTGGATCGGGCCGAGTCCCTCGAAGGCGGGGCCTTTGGACATCTGCTCTCCACCCAGCGATATACCGCGCTCAGGAATGGTGATGAGATAATGGTCGAGGGCATGCATGCAGAGGGTGTAAACGGCTACGATCGAAAGCGCCTTGGGATTTTTCTTCAACCACGCCTGAAGCAGCACCACGAAGGGCACGACGAAGTGACCAAACACCAACGCGATCATCGCAATGTTCCAGTCGCCTGTGTTGCGGATGAGGAAGTAGGCAGTCTCCTCGGTTTGGTTCGAATACCAAATCAGGAAAAACTGCGAAAATGTGACATAGGCCCAGAACACCGTGAACGCCAGCATCAGCTTGCCCATCAGATGGAAGTGCTCCGGCCCGGTGACATGCTTGAGGTGGCCCTGGCTCTTGAGCCAGGTGCATACCAGCACGATGACGGCCATTGAATTGAGGGCGGACCCGGCGAAAAGATAGACGCCCCACATCGTCGAGAACCACTTGTAATCGAGGCCCATCATGAAATCAAAACCGGTGAAGGTGATGGTTAGCGCGAAAATGATAAGCGTGTAGGTCGAGTGGAAGCGTGCCTTGAACAAGCGGGCGGTGCCGGGGTTGGGGTCGGTATCCTGGTCGGTGGAGAGTTTGCGCAGGCCGTAGATCACCACGCTGAGGCCGAGGCCCCAGAAGATGACGCGGCCATACCAGAACGGGATGTTCATGAACCAATACTTGTGATAGAGCAGGCTGGCCTCTTGGTTGAGGTAGTCCTTAACCATCATCGTGGGAGGGACGGAGCGATGGATGTTCATCCACTCGTAGAGGTATTGTTGGACCTGCGGGCAGAGCAGCGGCAGGCCGAAGAGGAACATCCAGGGATAGGTTGAGCCCAGGTTTTCGAAGGTACGGCGCACCGAGGTTCCCCAACCGGAGTTGGAGACGTTATGCAACAGCGTCCAGAAACAACCGCCGATGGACAGCGTAAGGAAGAAGTAGAACGCAAACAGCCAGGAATAGGCGAAGGGCGCACGTATCTTCACCGGCGCAAAAAATAACAGGTAAAGGCTGGCAAGTGTGCCGATCAAGGCGATGCCGAGGGCGATCGACTTGACCTTCGAGACCTTGGAGGGATCGAGGTGATCGCCATGAATGGCGATGTCGGCGGAGGTGACGTGGTGGTGGTGGGCCATTGCTAGCAGGTTCGAAAATTGGTTATTGCGGGGCGGGCTGGCTGGCCTTGGCGGCTTGCAGGGTGTGGAGGTAGGCGATGACGGCCCAGCGGTCGCGAACAGAGATGTTAGGCCCGTAGGGACCCATATTGCCCTTGCCCTTGGTGATGGTGTCGAACGCCCGGCCGTCTGGATAGAAGATACGCCCGGTAGGTGGATTGGAGTCTTGGGTGTGGAGATTGAGGCGGCCATTGGCGTTAGGTGTGATGGCCACCGGCACGCCATAGGCGGTGGTGATGCCCTGGCCGTCGCCGGAAGGTCCGTGGCAGAGGGCGCAATTGATAGAGAAAACTTCCTGACCGCGCTGGATGAGAGCGGCGGCATTTTCCGGGGTGAGTTTGAGTTCTTCGGGCATGCCGTTGCCGAAGTAATCGCCGATCTGCCCGGTGTAGTAGTAGCCGGTGGCACCGCTAAACTCATACTCGGGGATGCCGCCTAGTTCGCGCAGGCCATCCTCATTGAACCCGCGAGGCTGGGTTTGCGGAAGCGGCAGACGCCCGCCCTGACCGTTGGCAAAAAACGCTTCGGGCTTCTGAGCACGCAGCACGTCCTGCTCACGCATATCCGGAAATATCCGGATCGGAGGTTTGGCAAACTTTTGGCCGTGGAAGCCAAAGATGCCCACCACCAGCACCGCGATGATCGCATAGACCAAGAAAAAATATCGCATGGAAATTTGTTTGGAATTTAGAATTTAGGATTGCAGATTTTGCCGTCAATCTTCCTCGGCGACGAGTTCAATGTTAGATCCGCCGATTTCCTCGAGCAGGTCGCGGGTGCCAGCGGTGCTGAAGTTGCCATCGCGGGCCTCGATGGCGATGAAGAACCCGTCATCGGTGGCGCGGTGGAATTGGTGACTGGCGAAGAGCGGGTGATTGAGGCGTGGCAGGCGGATGAGCGAGAGCAGCCCGAAGAGCACCGTGAAACCTGAGAACAGGATCGTCAGTTCGAACATGATAGGAAAAAATGCCGGGATGGTGAAGATATTGGCGGGTTTGCCCTGCACCACGGTGGGGAAGATCACCACTTGGGTCGAGTAGGCCAGGGTGAAGGCGGTGGCGGTGCCAGTGATGCCGCCGCAAAAGACGAACCACGGCAGCACCGATCGCTTGATGCCCATGGCCCCGTCGAGGCCGTGGATCGGATAGGGCGAATAACAATCCCATTGTTTGAAGCCGGCGTCGCGGACTTTTTCCGCGGCTTTGTAGAGGGCCGAGGCGCTCTTGAACTCGGCGAGATATCCGTAAACTCGTTGGCGGGTGCTGCTCACTGGGGGATGGAGAGTTGAGGTTCGAGATTGCCGATGGCCGGTTTCTGGGCGGAAAGTTGCGCCAGTTCATGCTGATAGGCGGGCTCCTTGATAACGCCCGGATCGGGATGTTCGATGTGATCCTCGTAATGCGGATCTGACTCACGTTTGGCCCACTTCACCTCGGCAATGTTGATGCAAGGCAGGAAGCGCAGGAATAACAGGAACAATGATAGGAAAAAGCCGATCGTACCGATGAACAATATCTGGTCAGCCGCTGAGGGTGCATAGGTTTTCCAATCGCCCGGCAGCCACGAGCGGGCAAGGGTGGTGACGATGATGACGAAGCGTTCGAACCACATGCCGACGTTGACGAACATGGCGACGATCATCACGACCCAGAGGTTTTCGCGGCAAGCCCGCGACCAGAACACCTGGGGGGCGATCACATTGCAGGTCATCATCGCCGCGTAGGCCCACCAATACGGCCCTGCGATGCGGAACTTGAATGCATCCATCTCGTAAATCGCACCCGAGTAGAACGCTACAAACAGCTCCATCAAATAGGCATAGCCGACGATCGTGCCCGTCAGCAGGATGATCTTGGCCATGTTGTCGATGTGCTTCATGGTGATCAAGTCCTGCAGACCGTAGATGAAGCGAGCCGGGACCATGATCGTAAGCACCATCGCGAAGCCGCCGAAAATTGCGCCGGCGACGAAATAAGGCGGAAAGATGGTGGTATGCCAACCGGGCACCACCGAGGTGGCAAAGTCGAAGGACACCACCGAGTGGACCGAGAGCACCAGCGGGGTGGACAGCGCGGCTAACAGCAGATACGCCATTTCATAATGGCTCCACTGGCGGTTGCCGCCGCGCCAGCCGAGTGACAGGATGCCATAGATGATTTTGCGGATACCGGGCTGGCAACGATCGCGGATGGTGGCGAGGTCCGGCACCATGCCGAGAAACCAGAAGATAAGTGAAACGGTGAAATAGGTGGACACCGCAAACACGTCCCACAACAACGGTGACTTGAAATTTTGCCAGATGGCATTGGCATTGGGAACCGGCGCGAGGAACCACGCCATCCAGACCCGCCCGACGTGGAAGGCCGGGAAGATACCTGCGCACATCACCGCGAAGATGGTCATGGCTTCGGCGGCGCGGTTGATCGAGGTGCGCCAGTTCTGCCTTGTTAGGAAGAGGATAGCGGAGATCAGGGTGCCGGCATGGCCGATGCCGATCCAGAACACGAAATTGACGATGGGCCAGCCCCACATGACGCGGTTGGTGTTGCCCCAGACGCCGACGCCGGTGGACACCAGATAGAACAGGCCACCGCCCACTCCGATGGCGGCGATCAGGGCGGATGGGATGAACAGCAACCACCACAGGAGCGGTTGCTGGTTTTCCAGGACGCCGCAAATGCGTGCGGTGATCCAATCGTATGAGCGCCCGCTGAGAATGAGCTTCTCGCGCTCAAGCACCGGAAGGATCGGTCTCGAGTGGGAGGCCTCCGAGGCGTGCTGAATGGGGGATGCCATGAGTCGTTAAATTGCTGGAGTGGGGGGAGTGCGTAGGGGAAAATCAGGCCATGTGGATGGTGGCCTTGCCAATGAACCGTGCGTCGGGCATGTCCGGATTCGGGTTTTTGACTCGCGCCAAATAACTGGTGCGCGGCCGGGTGCCGATGTAGTTGAGCAAATCGTACGAGCGCTCCAGGCGCTTGGCACGGCCGAGGGCGGATTTTTCCTCGTCCAACAAATTGCCGAAGGTGATGGCGGTGGCAGGGCAGGCGTCCTGACAGGCCGTCCTAACCGAGTCCACCGGAATGCGGAGGGTTTCAGCTGTGACGGTCATTTCGGTGGATGGTTTGCCGGCGGCGAGGGCCTCCTGTTTCGGGCCGCGTTTCTGGCGGATGACCGCATCCTTGAGGCGCTGCACACAGTAGGTACATTTTTCCATCACCCCGCGCATCCGCACCGTGACGTTGGGATTGCGTTGGAGATGGGGTGCTTCGCCGACTTGTTTTTCACCCAACGGCCCCTTGTAGAGGTTGTGGGCGATGAGCGGGTTGCGCTTGTTGTAATCGAAGAAATTGAAGCGGCGCACCTTGTAGGGGCAGTTGTTAGCGCAATAGCGGGTACCGATGCAGCGATTGTAGGCCATCGCGTTGAGGCCGTCTTCGGTGTGGACGGTGGCATTGACGGGGCAGACGGTTTCGCAAGGGGCCAGCTCGCATTGGAGGCAAGCGACGGGCTGCGGAACGAGTGCTGGATTATCGGCGTCGAAGTCATTGTCCTTCTGGGTGGCGAAATAGCGGTCCATGCGGATCCAGTGCATTTCGCGGCCTTTGGCGACTTGTTCCTTGCCGACGATGGGGATGTTGTTCTCGGCTTGGCAGGCGACGAGGCAGGCGTTGCAGCCCATGCAGGCGGACAAGTCGATGGCCATTCCCCACTGGTGGAGCGTGTCGCTGAGGAAATCAGGGGCCTTGCCGTCCTTGTCGGGATGCCAGGTGGCGGAGCCCTTTTGTTGATAGAGCGGGAGATTGGGCGGGGCGTGGGCGTCGTTGCCCTGTTTTTTAACGTTGGCGAGTTGATGCTCAAACGAGCCGAGTTTGACGTCCTCGTTGGTGGAAATTTCGCGGGCCAAGGCGCGGCCGTACATCGCGCTGTGTTCCTGGGTGACGGCGATCGAATAGACAGCAGCGGTTTTCTTGGCTGTGGCTCCGGTGGCGAAATACGGGCTGCCGGCGTTGCGCAGCGGATAGGCGTTGAACCCGCGATTGACGCCGACGCGCCCGACGTGGGCGGCATTGGCGGTGGAGCGTTTGAGTTCGTCGTCGTCGTCGCATCCCTGGCCGTAGCCGAGCGGGATGACCAACGTATTTTCGGCTTGGCCGAAGGAAATGAGGACGGGAATATCCAAGGTGGCACCATTGACGACGACGCGGATCATCGGTGATCGGCGGCTGCCACCTTCGCCATCCGGATAGGACCTGCCATAAGTGCTCTCGACGCCGAGCACACGGGTGACCGGTTCGGGGCTGATGATCAGGTCGTAGATGCCTAGGTTTTTGGCAGTGAGCGGGGCGATCAGAGCGGCGTTATCCCAGGTGAGTTTGGAGATGGGATCGGGCGCTTCCTGAAGCCAGCCGTTATCAATCCAACGCCCGTCAAACACCGAGGAATCCGTGGCAAAAACGATTTCCAACGCCTGCGGCGTGGGTGCCGGGGCCTTCGCCTTTGCAATGTCTGCGGCTCCGGAGGCGGCGGCTTTTGGCATCACCGGCGCATAGCCATGGCCATCAACAAACCCATCGCGCAGGAATTTTTTCCATGGCTCATCGCCTGCCCCGGCCAACGCGCTGAAGGTGGCACGCACTGCGCCGTATGCTGGCGACGCCTCACCTTTGGGGCCTTCGCCATTGAGCAGCTTGCCGTCGTCGCTGAGCAGTGCCAGCAAGATCTCGAGTTCGGACACGCAATCCGGATAGAGCGGGAGGATCATGGGCTGCACCGCGGTGTAGGTGCCGCGGCACGTGCGGGCATCTGCCCACGATTCGAGGTAATGGGCGGCGGGAACGTGCCAAGTGGAGGCATGTGCCGTGGCATCGCAGCGTTGTCCGAGATGAATGCTGGTTTTGAGTTTCGCGAAACTTTCCCCGAACTTCAGGTCCGGCAGAGCGTCGTAAAGCGGATTGGATGGGGTGAGCAGCACCAGGGTTTCGATGGTGCCTGCGTCGATATCCGCCTTGAGGCTGGCCAGAGTGCCGAGACCCGCGGTTTCCGTCTGGACGGCCGTGAGTGGCTTGTTGGCACCGAGGTTGCCCAGCACCAGGTTGATGGCCAAGGCCAGGTGGTGGAGTGCGGCGGGTTGGCGCGAACCGGCGAGCACCAGCGATTTGCCTGGGTTGGCCTTGAGATCTTTGATGACACCCTGCACCCAGGCAATTTGCTTCTTGTCAGTGAGAGGCGGAATTTCACTCACCAGTGCCGTGTCGCTGATGATGCCTCGGGCAATCTCCGCCGCCACCGTTAGGATCTGGCTCGGTGCCACCCGCAGGCGGTGATCTGCCATCCCACCGGTAAGCGTGTAGGCTGCCTCCACCGCATACAATCGGTTCATTTTCGCGACCTCCGCCGCTTTGGCATATCCGCCACCTTCCGGTTTGCGGCGCTCGAAAAACCCCTTCACCGGCCCCTGCGGATCGGTGCCTGCAAAATCACAGTCGAGCGACAAAATCCGGTCGGCCTTGGCAAAATCAGCCACCCATTGCACCCCGTCGCCCAGCGCCACGGCAGACTCGCCAGTGAGCGCCTCGTATTGATAAAACTTCGCCGATCCAAATTTGGCCGCCAATTCCTTGCGCAAACGGCTGCGCGTCGGGCTGTCGTCAGCCCCAAACAGGAAGCCGATCTTTGCCGACTTATCCACCGCGAGGGCGGCGATGACCGGTTCGAATTCCCCGCGTGTGGCGGCCTTGCCGGCCTTGAGAAATTTGCGTGAGCGTGACGGCGAGTACAGGTCCAGAACCGATGCCTGGGCAAAGGCGTCCGTCCCGTCAGCATCCGGGTGGAGGTGGTTAGGTGCCACCTTCGTCGGGCGGCCTTCGAACGACGTGACCACCAGTGGCGTGGCACCATTGGCGCGTGGCATACTGGATGCGTAGTAGGTCGCCTTGCCGGGAATCACCCATTCCGGAGCCTTGGTGAACGGGACGATGTAGCTTTCCGGGCGGCGGCAGGCGGCCATGCCCAAGCCGGCCAGCGCGGTGGATGCGCCCATCAACTTGAGGAACGAGCGGCGCGAGACATCGGCGTCGCCTGCATCAGCCATTTCAGCCGCTCCTTGCGGAAATTCGCGCTCCAGCCAATGGCGGAATTCGGCGCTGTCTTCTAGCTGCCCGGCGCTGCGCCATGCAACGGTGGATTCATCGGCGGAAACTGCGGGGTGATTCCAGGTGCGCTTACTCATGTTGGACTGCGGAAAATGGGATTGAACATCGGAAAATTTTCAGGGAGGATCAATGGTGACAGGTGGCGCAGGAGGTTTTGGGTGACACCCGGAATTGCTCCTTGAGTTTGAGCCCAAACTCAGCAGGGGTCTTCACGCCAACCTGCGGGTGGTCCTTGAGGTATTGGGCCGCGTCGTACTTCATGTTGTAAACCTGCTCCAGCGGCCGCAACTGGATTTCCGGCGCACGGTGGCAAGTCAAACACCATCCCATCGACTGGTTCTGATCCTGAAATACCACTTCCATCTGGTCAATCCGGCCGTGGCAACTCACACAGGAAATCCCCCGGTTCACATGCGCCGAATGATTGAATTTCACAAAATCCGGCGACTTGTGAATCCGCACCCACTCAATCGGCTTGCCATCGTAACCGGCAAATGCCGGATCCATCGACTTGCGCAGCGGCGCAAGCTTCGGACTCTCGCGTTGCACGTGCTGATGACAATTCCAGCAGGTGTTGCCCGTCGGCAAATTGGAATGCCCGGACACATCCACAAACGAGTGGCAGTATCGACAGTCCATCCCCACCTGATCCACGTGAATCTTGTGCGAAAACGGGATCGGTTGGGACGGCTGATAGCCGACCACCTGAGCTTTCGGCGTCGCGTAATACGTGAACGCAACCGTCACTCCGGCGGCCACCGCAAGCACGCAGAAGGCGATTTTGAGGGGCAGCAGGTTCGACCAGCGAGGGAAGGTGTTTGCCATGGGAGGGCTCTGGGAAATGGGATGAAAATTGCGGAATGGGTAGAGACAAAGACGAAAAGCGCCCCGAACGTCGCCGGTCGAGGCCGCAAAGATGCAACCCACAGCCAAGCTTGCAACCGAAAAAATCAGAATTTTCTTTTCGATGGAAGTCCACCCAGCGGCCAAGAAACGCGAGAAATGGCTTGACGGCTTGCCGTCCCACTCATGTCACATGAGCCCATCACCGTTTCTCCTCCGGTCTCGTGGGGCCTCACCACAGGCTTTCAGCCTCTGTTTCAGTCTCTAACTGGAATCGATCCCTCACAGGCAGCGAAGAGCCCTATCGGCACTGGCTCGTTGATGGTTCGCAAACAACTTGTGGACGGAATAATCACGAGGAGGTTCAGGCAGCCCCTTGAGCACGTCACCGACGGTTGAGTTTCTTCTTACAATCCTATCTGGAAAGGAAAATGCACCCTGCACATCCTTGCGCCGACCAACCACGAGAAACCGTTGGCGTGATTGGGCTAAACCAAAATCCGCTGAATTCACGAAACAACTGGAGATTTCATACTGGGAGAGTTGCTCGTGCATCATTGCCACGCTCGTGGTTACGGAAGTCTGTCTGCCATGGCTATGGCGGCTCTACCAAATGCACATCGCGTCCCTGTGGAATGGGTGCTATCTCGATGCCCCGGTCGAATGTTTGAAGCTTAACCACGTGTTTCCGCCCGTCCAGGTGGTTACAATTGGTGACATGCTGGCGAAAGATCGACCGATCGAGCAATTGCTGCTAGCCCATGACCCTCCGTGTTGACCCGAAAATTCTGACCCGAAAATCCTTTCCATTCGCTGACAATCGCCTAAGCACGGCGCGTGTCCTGGCTTTTTCTGACCATTGCATCCGCTTTTCTACTCGGATTTTACGACTATTTCAAGAAGCTCGCCCTCCAGGATAACGCGGTGCTGCCGGTTCTTTTCGGCAGTGTCGCCGCCGGGGCCTTGGTGTGGTTGCCCTTTGTCGTGTGGTCCGCATTGGCACCCGCCTCTTTGCCGGCCGAGTTGTTTCACGTCACCGGTCTTTCCGCACGCAGCCATGGCTTGCTCTTTGCCAAGGCGCTGCTCGTCGGCTCGTCTTGGCTGCTAGGCTACTACGGGATCAAGTCGCTGCCGCTCTCCATCGCCTCGCCAATCCGTGCGACCGGCCCGCTGTGGACGATTTCCTTTGCGATCCTGCTCTTTCACGAATCGCCGAGCCCCAAACAATGGCTGGGCGTGGCCATCATCCTCGCCGCGTTCTTCGCCTTCTCGTTTGTCGGACGCCGCGAGGGCATCCATTTCCACCGAGACCCCGCTGTGTTTTTCATGATCGGTGCCACTCTTCTGGGTGCCTCGTCCTCCCTCTACGACAAATTTCTCCTGCAGGCCGCCCACCTCACCCCCAGCCAAGTCCAAGCCTGGTTCACCCTCTACACCAGCCTCATCCTCATTCCGCCGCTGCTCCTTTGGCGTCGCTTGGGTAGGCACCACCCGTTCCATTGGCACTGGGCCATTCCGGTGATCGGCCTCACGCTGTTAGGATCGGACATGCTCTATTTCACCGCCATCGCCCAATCCCACGCGCTCATCTCGCTGATTTCCCCGGTGCGCCGTGCCTCGGTGATTGTGGCATTTTTGTTGGGCATTTTCCTGTTCCACGAAAAACACTGGCGCCCCAAGGCCGTCTGCGTCGCCGCCATCATCACCGGCCTGGTCCTGCTCTCCTGAACCCGATTCACAGGTTTTCAGCCACTTGAATTCGCATCACTTCACAATTGGATCCAACGCATGAAATCCGGGTGAGGTATTTCAGTGACGGTGCAGAGGGTCAGCATGGCTAGGGTTGGTCTCGGGCAGATCGGCGAGAATACCCGCCAAATCCTTGGCTATCCTCTTGCGCATCTTTGTGACAAGTTCTTTCCCGCCGCTGGTGATGCGCACCAGGATCTTACGCCGGTCGTCCCGGGCATGAACCCGCACCACATAGGACAGGCTTTCCAAGCGATCGACCAAGCCGGTGGCAGCAGCGGTCGTATGGCCCATCTTGCTGGCAATATCCGACATGCTCAGAAAGTCTGCGTTGGATAGATAGGCCAACAGGAAAAATTGGACGAATGAAAGATTCCCCTTGATGAGCTCCGTTGATAAATTGAAAATGCACCTCGGTTGAGTGAACATCACAAAATCAGCAAGACGTTCGGCGTCGGCTATCGCAGGGTAATCCAAGAGGGATGGTTTCATGGCTGCTTTGGGTGTGATTTCTGGCGCGAACACGCATGGGTAATTGCGAGCGCCTGAAATTTAACATGACCATTTATCCATCAAAGCTATACCTTCATATATTCGCCTCCGGCACTCAGGAGACAGAAGCTCGGAACCCGGGGCGGGTATGGAGTGGTCAGTCACTTCAACTTTAGCGAGGTGGAGCCTCAAACCAGGCGAGAGGTGAAGAGGACTTCGGCGTGAGCTCAGTCGAACGACTTCGGCGTGAGCTCAG
>CAIQXC010000693.1 GCA_903875675.1 Akkermansiaceae bacterium | reverse complement strand
CCATGCTCGACAAAATCCAATACGACGCCGCTGAAAAAAAATCCCAGCCACCACCCCGTTCCACCCCGGACCACGACGCCTTCTTCTCCGGCCTAGCTCTTCCATCCTGTGCTCAATGAACCGCGGCGGGATGGAAGCTCGAATTCAATTGGAAGGCTTCTCGCCGTCGGATGCTGCTGCTTGTTCGGCCTCTCGGATAGCTTGCATGCGTTCTTGGATCGCTTGTCCACCCTCTCTGATGAGTTCGGCTTCCCGCTTCCGTCGTTCCGCGAATCTCTTGTACCCGGCGTCGGACAAGCCCGCAATCTGTGGAGTCTTCCAGGTCTCCTCAGCGGTCCTCTTGCTGGACTTGAGACTTGAGCATCCATCCGATCTCCACAGAGTCACGACCCCATCTATACTACGAACCGTCCAGTTGGACTCCAGGGGAATGAGCTTCGGGTGCTTCAGCACGATCTTGTCACTTTCCGTGGTGTAGGTGCCTTCCAGACTTTGCACGTCAGATCCCGCCATGTCGGATGAAAACCAGTAGCGGAACTTGCCATCTTTAAGTTCGATTACCGTGGTGTGCCAGCCGTGGGTGAAAAACACGCCATCAACCGGAGGTGCTGCTGCGATCTTTGGCTGGTCCGCTGACACCAAGCCCAAAGCAATTAGGAAGGCGACGCCGACGGATAGAAGTGTTGATTTCATAATAGGTGAGGACGGTAGAGGGAAGTTTCCTTAGGCGAACGTTTAATATGCTGGCACCGGCGGAAATTGAAAGGAATTTGTCATGATGTTGAAATGCTTACGCCGGTTGGCCAGCCATGTCTTGTTCGCTGTTGTATTTTATGCCGCCGCCCCCTGATGCACCCTTGGGATCGTAGCCAACCCAAATCTCTCCCCATGGGTAGCTTCCAGTGGCATATCCGTTATCTGCAAGCCAGTCTTCTGTCCGTTTAGCTCGTGTCCGTTCCTTGTCCTCGGACCAGTCGCTCCAACTGCTTCCCAAGTCTGCGTCACTCACCGCAAGAGAGAGCGAATCAAGAATACCTGAATGGAAGCGTAGGCTGATTAGGATCTTGGTCGAATCAGACTCCGAACACGGAATTGCATACCAGACATACCCTGTTCCCATGTCGCGGCGAGTCACTCCATCAAGGCCAGTGACGTCGGACTCGCGGAGGTTGCGTGAAATCCGGATTCCAGATGGGTGATCAAAGGTGAACTCGCGTGATTGCATTTTGTATTCAGCGAACGTCGATGTCCTGCCGCCGGGTCACAGCAGGGCGGTTGGGGTTGAAATTGTGGAGCGGCTGCCGGTCGGCAGCGACGCCTTGTTCGCATGTATTTCCTGGGTCCCATTCTCGCAGAGACATTCTTTCATTTACTCGGGGGACAGGCCGAGATACGTCCCTTTTGAAAAGTCACTTTTCTTTACCACGAGTTTTTGGGAATTGCCGAGCGCGGTAAGACCCCAATAGCCAGTAGAAATAACTCCGTAAAACTGAAATGAACCATCGGCCAGACGATATGCATCGAAATGGATACAAACAACTCCAAATTCACTCTTTTCCTTCCCTTCTTGAATAGAGGGTTGCCAGTCACACTCGAAGCAAATATCCGCCTTCTTGTTTGTCCTTTTAAACCATAGCGGAAAAACGGGCAAATCGTTTTTGAACGTGCCATAGAGGGTGTGATCAGGCTTCTCTATTACACCGTTATTTTTAATCCTAGATTTGCTTAGATATTTGCTGAAAGCGTATCGTTCGGCTTCAAAGGAAACATAAATATAGTTTTCGCTGTCTATGGCGGTACTGTGCACGACACTGATACTCTCGAATTTTTTTAGAACGAGTTGTTCGCCTTCAACACAGAAAATCTTTGAGAGCGTTGCCTGTGGATCTTCGTCGTTTGCATGTAAACAGTTAATAAGCACGAGTGCTAGCAAACAAACTCGCAGTAAATTTGCCCTTAATCCATTATTAAATTCCAATTTCATCTCAGTTCTTTCGCTCCTTTAATGTCATAATTCTCACCAGCTAGCTCCTTAAAGTTTTCTTTGGTCATGCCCCTTGGCGTTGTTCATGGGCGTCGTCTTTGGGTATTCTTCTATGCGAACGTTCATGGTGTGGCACGCGACTTTGTAGGTGCGTCTGATGGGTGAGAGGGTGGTTCAAGGGCGTTGCCACCACCGACTTGTTGAACTAAGCCGCTCCGCGGCAACGAGTTGAAGAGGGAAAGCAATTCGAGGAGGTGTTGTTCCTTGGTGGCGTTTGAAGGGTTGGGATGTCAAAGTCGGCGCGCAATGAAGCACCATAAAAGCAAACAGCCAAGCCGTCAATCCGGAAAACCCGTGT
>CAIQXC010000692.1 GCA_903875675.1 Akkermansiaceae bacterium | reverse complement strand
GCCCCCTTTTTCTAACGAGCTTGGCGAGGTATCGCCAAATTCGATGCGCACATCGTCGCCAGCCCGCCTCGAGCGCGACACCCACCGCGCCAAGGCCATTTCTAGCAGCAACAGCAACACGGCGGCGGCCGCTATCAGACGGGTGATTTCACGGCCAAAACCGCGGCCGGAGAGCACCGACAGCACGTCGGCGGTCGATTGCGGCAGCAGCACGTCGATGCGTGCACCCAATTGCGCCAGATCTTCGGCGGTGAGCGCATCGAGGCGGCTCTCGGCGATTTCCCCGCGGACCACCACTGGCAGCGGGGTGGTGGCGGTATCGCCGGTGATGGACTCGCGCAAGTCAGCGGGCAGCTTCACCTGATAGAGTCCGGGCACCGCCGGGCCGTCGATGCGGAGTTCCCGGCCGCGCCTGCCAAGCAAAACCGACGCCTTGCGGGTGTGGCCTCCGGGGTCGGTGGCCTCGCCGGCGGGCGGTTGCTTATCCTGAGCGGGAAGCCAAGCGGTGGCAGGGATGATTTGGCGGGTCCCTCCGGGTGGCGTCCAAAAAAGACGGACGTGCGGATTGCCACCGGCTTGCTCGTAAAGCGCCTCGAAGGGGACCGGCTTGCCTGCTTCGAGCCGGACCTGGCCCTTGACGATGGCTTGGTTCACTTTTTGTTCCAACACCGGCTTATCGGCGATTTTGATCGTGATGTGGTCATCGACATCCGCATCCAACTGGTACTCACCGGAGATTTGCGGTAGCAGGGTGGCGCGCCAACGCACGGCGAAATTGTCGCGTGGGACGTTGTGGCCGGGGGCATTGGCACTCCAGTTGAAATCGATGGTTGGGTCGATCCGTTCCACCAATGGCCGTTCAGTCTTGGCATCGCGGCGGGAATATCGGGCAGCCAGACCGCCGGACGAGCGAGAATCCAGCGCCACTGACGGGCTCCAAGCGGAGTCGAGGTTCCAATTGACGCCACCGCCGGCGGCCCAGGCGACGAGTTCCTGAACGAGGGGGACGAAAGCGGAGCGGGCGGGCAGGTTGCCGGCGCGGGCATCGAACGCACAGGTGGCCACCACGCAGCGGCCGCCGCCGTATCCGCGGGTGGCGAGGAACGCATCACCATTCGCGAAGCTGGCTGCCAGCGAGCCAGCGCCGGGCAGCAAGGTGGACTTGTGCCAGCGCCGAACAACAGCGCCGCCAAGGTCGGAGCGGCGTTCGTCGCCCGCCCAGGCCAGCGCCGCATGGTGGAAACTGGCCGGGCTGGGGGAGACACCCTTTTCAGCGGTGCTTTCGCCGCCGAGGGCCAATGGCAACAAAGCTCCGTCAGGGCCGTCCCAGGTATTGTAAAACGCCGGATCGCTGCGCGGACCCGCCAACACCAGCAGGCCGCTGCCCGCCGCAGTGCGCTCGGCCAACGCCGCGGCCATGGCCGCAGGCAGGCGCTGCACGTCGGCCAGAACAACCACCTCGGCTCCAGCCAGCAAATCCGCAGTGAGCTCAGGGGCGGGAATGACGACCGGATCCATCAGGAAATCCGTGCCCGCCCGGCCGCCGCGCAGCAAATCGGTGGCAGGGGCGAGGGCCAGCGCGGTGTGCCCGGCGGCCCGTTCAAAGAAACTGCCTGCTGGGTTGCCATCCACCAGCACCACCCGCAACGACTTGCGCACCATCACCACCCGCTCGGCGTGATCGTCGCCGGCGATGTCGTCGTGGCCGCTGAGCCGCGCTATGACCACGTGGGCACCGGGAGTGGTGAAACGATGGCGGGTCTCGATCGTTTGGGCCTGGCCGGGAATGAGCAAGCCCAGCGCTTCGTGCGCCACCGGCTGGCCATCAATCTCTATCAAAAGCTCGCCGGGCATCACCGGTTGGTTACCCGTGCTCACCACCTCGGTGCGCAGCAGGCACGGGCGGTCGGTACCGGTCAACTCGCGGCCGGTGGTGATGGAGGCGATGCCGGCATTGCGCAGGTTGGGCGCTTGGGGAAACCCGCGCAGCAACAGGTGAGGTTTGGCCGGCAAGGCGTTCCAAGCTGCCGCGAGTGTTTTCCACACTCCCGCATTGTCGAAGCTCCATCCGTGGCGCTGCATATCGGTCAGCACGATGATATCTTTGTTAGGGCGTTCGCCTTCAGCCAGCACCAATGTGGCCATGCCGAGCGCCTCGTTGGCGCGAAATGTGCCGCCCACCACGTGCAGGCCATCGAGTTGGGCGAGCACGTCGGCGCGGTGGGACACCGGGGTGCTCGAAAGTGCTTGGGGTGACGGGCCGCCGAGAATCACAGCAAAGGAGGTGCCGCGCGGGGCGTCCTTGACGATGCGGCGGGCCTCGTCGAGCGCATCGTCAAACAAGGTGCGCGTGCCGGAACTGCGGGTCATCGAGGTGGATGCGTCGATAACCAAGGCAACATCACGGCGGCCGGCGGCTTCGAAGCGGCGCAAGTTGAGCTGGCGCTCCCACACCACCATGGCCACCGCGAGGCCAAACATCAGCAAGGCGATGGCACGCACCAGCAGACGCTTGCGGGCGGTGGCCAGCACGAATGACCCCCCAAACAGACCGATACCCAGCAACACGGCCGGAAGCACCAGCAGCCACGGGGTGGCACTGTTAGGCGGCACAAACGGACGGGCGATGGCCAGCGCGGCGAGGGCGAGCAACAGGCATCGGGCGGCCATCAGCAGCAGGTCTTCCCACTCCATGCGGCGGCGGCGCTCCGAGAGCGAGTCCATGAGGAAGCGCATGGAGATC
>CAIQXC010000691.1 GCA_903875675.1 Akkermansiaceae bacterium | reverse complement strand
CCTCAACCATCCCGGTACCGCTTTCGCCCGCCACTGCGGCAAAGAACGCCAGAAATCGCGGTTTTTCGCCGGCCAGGCAATCCACTTCCGCCTCGATCCGCGGGGGGCTTCCCGCCACCGACACTTGGTCGATGCGGTCGATCCAATGGTTCCACGACGATGCCATCAAGCGGCGGCGCACGGCGGCAAGTGCCCCGGCGTCTCCGGTGAAGGCCACCGCAAACGACTCGCCGCCGACGGGACGCAGCCGCAGAACATAGTCCGTCGCCTGCCCGTAGCGCCCGTCGCTGTGCAGCAGGAAGCGGAACAGGTCGTAGCCCGTGGTCGATTTCACCACCCGTTCGCCGATGCGGACCCGCCTACCGGTGGGCAGCAGCCAATTCATGCCTGGCAGGTTATCGACATAGGCGCCAAAGCGCGCCGACGCCGGGGCATACTCGGCGACCGCCAGATGCTCGCGGAGCGTGCGATCCAGGTCGATCACGAGTGGAAAGCGCAGGCCGTGGCCTGCGGCGATGGCGTTGACCTCCGCGAGGGTTGCCGCGGCGGGAAAACTGCCGATCATGTCCACCGCATCGAAGAAGCGGGTGAACAGGCGTGATCCGTCGGTGGCAATTCCAGAATCCATCATCATGACACGAATCTCCTTTCCGGGAAAACCTTGAGCGGGTTGAGTTGGTGGGACGGATTGAAAAGCTGTGGGATCGCCAGTTGCATCGCCTGGCCGAGCGGACCGAAGTGTTCCGCCATGTAGGCGGCCTTGTCGTTGCCGATCCCGTGCTCGCCGGAGAGCGTGCCGCCCATCTCACTGACCTTGCGCATCAGCACCTTGCCGATTTTCTCGATCTTCTCAAGCTCGCCTGCCTTGCGCGCATCAAACAGAAAATCGGGGTGCAGATTGCCGTCGCCCGCATGCATGATGGTCACTGCGGCGATCCCCGCAGCAGCCGCCTCTTGATAGATCAGCTCGAGCATTTCCCCGAGGCACGCCTTGGGAATGACCGCGTCCTGAACCACGAAGTCCGGACTGATCTGCCCCAGCAGGCCGCCTTGCGCCTTGCGGGCTTTCCACAGCGCCATCCGCATCGACTCCTCGTGGCCGTAGGTCACATCCGACGACCCGCACTCGCGCAGCAATTGTGCCACCGCCTCGACCCGTCCGTCCACCAACTCCGCCGGGCCGTCTATTTCCGTTAGAATCATGAACGACCCTTTGGGCAGGCCCACGCGCATCGGACTGTTTTCGACCATATCGACGCAGGGCGGGTCCATGAATTCAATGGCCGCCGGAAACGCCGGATGGATCGCCAGCCGCCGGATCGCCTCGCTGGCCTGTTGAAAATCGGCGTAGGTTGCGCGGAAGGTCCAGACTTTTTCCGGCCGCGGGATGAGGCGCAGCCAGAAGCGGGTGAAAATCCCGAGGGTTCCCTCGGAGCCGACAAAGAGCCGTTTCCAATCGTCGCTCCAGCCGCCTCGGCCACCGGCCGGCCCGCCGAAGCGGACGACCTGCCCGTCCATCAGGATGACTTCCGCCCCGAGCACGTAGTTGCAGGTCACCCCGTAGCGGAAACAATGCACCCCGCCGGCATTGCAGGCGACGTTGCCGCCGAGCGTGCACACCGGCCCGGTGGATGGGTCGGGCGGGTAATACAATCCATACGGTTTGAGCGCCTCATCGAGATGATTGAGCACCACTCCGGTCTCGACCACCGCATAGCCCTCGTCCGGGTTGATCTCGAGGATTTGGCGCAGCTTCGACAGATGGATGACCACTCCTCCCTGGGCCGCGACGGCCCCTCCGGACAACGAGGTACCGGCACCTCGCGCCACGTAGGGGATTCCCAGATCCCGCAGCAAGCGCACCAGGGCCACCACTTCGTCGGCATTCCCCGGGATCGCCACCGCATCCGGCGGGAACCGCCGGTAGGAAAGCCCGTCCGATTCATAGGCTGCCACCTGCGCGGGCGAGGTG
>CAIQXC010000690.1 GCA_903875675.1 Akkermansiaceae bacterium | reverse complement strand
GTGGCTGCCCATGCTTAGAGAATGCGCCGGGCTGGGCGCACGCTGCATTCGCTTTTGCATGGGCGCAGCGGCCAGAGGCACGCTGTCACGGCCTGCCGCGAGACGCGGCAGCCACGCCACGTGGCTGCGTGCCTCCGGCCGCAGGCCGTGCGTGCTGCGTCCCGCAGCGCGTGCCAGGAGCAGCCCATGCGGCGAGACATGTCTTGCGCTCAGCCCATCCTTCCAGCGTGGCTCTGGCACCGAAGCAGTCCTTTTCCAGAAAATTTTCCGTGTCAGCGGGCGCGATTCATGGTTTGACAGGTGTGTCTATGACCGCCGCCGCCATCCGCCAGAGTTTTCTAAATTTTTTCCGTGAAAAGCAGCACACGATTGTGCCGTCCGCATCGCTGCTGCCGCAGTCGCCCGGTTTGCTGTTCACCAATGCCGGGATGAACCCGTTCGTGCCGTATTTCCTCGGGGTTGAAAAGGCCCCCTACGATCCGCCACGGGCCAGCGACACTCAGAAATGCATCCGCGCCGGCGGCAAACACAATGACCTCGAAGACGTCGGCTACGACACGTATCACCACACGTTTTTCGAAATGCTCGGCAACTGGTCGTTTGGCAATTATTTCAAGCAGGAAGCCATCGCTTGGGCCTGGGAATTGGTGGTCGAGCGCTGGGGCCTGCCCGCCAACCGCCTATACGCATCCGTCTATGGCCCAAAGCCCGGGGACCCCGGCGAATTCGACCAGGAGTCGTGGGACATCTGGGCCGCCCTGTTCCGCGCCAAGGGCTGCGACCCCTCCATCCACATCGTCCACGGCAGCGTCAAGGATAACTTCTGGATGATGGGCGAAACCGGCCCCTGCGGCCCTTGCTCCGAACTGCATGTTGACCTAACACCCGAAGGCGATTCCCAGGGCAAGCTCGTCAACAACGACTCCGACCTGTGCATCGAAATTTGGAATCTTGTATTCATCCAATACAATGCCGAGGCCGACGGCTCGTTCCGTGAACTGCCCGCCAAACATGTCGATACCGGCATGGGCTTTGAGCGTGCTTGCTCGATCATCCAGGGCACCAAGGGATTCTCGGATTTCTCGGTCAAACCTAGCAACTACGCCACCGACGTCTTCCAGCCCATCTTCCGCAAGCTCGAGGAGTTGAGCGGCAAAACCTATACCAACATCTATCCACAGCCAGGTGCCGACCGCTCACTCTTCGGCGACGATCTGAAAACGGCCATCGCCTTCCGCGTCATCGCCGATCACTTGCGCACCCTCTCGTTCTCCATCGCCGATGGCATCCTGCCCGGCAACACCGGCCGCAACTATGTGCTGCGCCGCATCCTCCGCCGTGCTGTTCGATACGGCCGCCAGTTGGGCTTCTCCGGCGATAAGCCATTTTTCGGCGCGCTCGTCGAAACGCTCGTCGCACAAATGGGCGGGGTCTTCCCGGAGTTGTTAGCCCGCCAAGACGCCATCCGAAACACTCTCGAGCAGGAGGAAGCCAGCTTCAACCAGACGCTGGACCGCGGGCTCAAGCGCTTCGAAGAGGCTGTGGGGAATGTTTCCGCGGGAAGCGTTTCTGCGGGAAACGTTTCTGTGGGGAGCGTTTCTGTGGGGAGCGTTTCTGTGGGGAGCGCCGGCATCTTGCCGGCAGATACCGGCATCCTGCCGGTATCCTCTGAAAATATCGCAGAACTTTCCCAGGGCTCCCGCTATTCGAAACCTCACGGCCTCCCCCACTTCGAGCGACCCTGGGGCAAATATCTGCTAACTGTCACAACCCGGGAGCGCCATATCCTCCCTCCCCACACCCGTCAAATAACCCTGGACGCGATCCTCCATTTCCACGGCTCCCGCTACATTCTTTTTGCGGCAGTGATCATGCCGGACCATTTCCACATCCTCATCGAGCCGCAGCCAAAGGAGTATGATGCCGAGGGCCAGCCAATCTTCTGGGAGCTTGGCTCCCTGATGCATTCCATCAAATCGTTCACCGCCAAGGAAATCAACAAAATCGAGGGCACCACGGGAACCGTCTGGGAGCGCGACTATCACGATCGTCTGATCCGCTCCGATGCTGATTTCTGGGAGAAATTCGACTATATCACCACTAATCCCCAGCGTGTGGATCTCACCAAGGACGGCCCCTATCCGTTCGTTTGGTCGCGGGGCTGGAGTGAAACATCCGTTGAAGAGTTGCGGCTGGGGAGCGCCGGCGTCCCGCCGGCAGATACCGGCATCCTGCCGGTATCGTCTGAAAATGGTGCGCTTCCCGCGGATCCCAGCGCTTCGCGAAATCTTCAGAGTCATGGGCAGGATGCCCATGACAGCCGGC
>CAIQXC010000689.1 GCA_903875675.1 Akkermansiaceae bacterium | reverse complement strand
CTGAGCTCACGCCGAAGTCGTTCGACTGAGCTCACGCCGAAGTCGTTCGACTGAGCTCACGCCGAAGTCGTTCGACTGAGCTCACGCCGAAGTCGTTCGACTGAGCTCACGCCGAAGTCATCTTCACCTCTCGCCATGATTGAGGCTTCACCTCGCTAAAGTTTAAGTTACTGCCTGCTCCATACCCGCCCTGAGTTCGGGGCTTCTGTCTTTTTCAACCCACATCACTGATCACCCACAACTTGCATCCCCCCCTCTACATCTGTGGCCCCACGGCCTCGGGAAAATCCGCCCTGGCCTTGGAGATGGCTGGCAAGCTGGACGGCGAGATCGTCAACGCCGACGCCTTCCAACTCTACCACGGTCTGGAGATTCTCAGCGCCGCCCCATCGCCTGAGCAACTCGCGCTGGTGCCCCACCATCTGTATGGCGTGTTAGAGCCAAGCGACGCCGCCGATGCCGGCAGTTACCTGCGCTTGGCACAGCCCGTCATTGCCGACATTCAGGCCCGCGGCAAAACTCCCGTGATCACTGGAGGGTCAGGCCTCTATCTGAAATTTCTGACCCACGGGCCAGCCCCGTTGCCCACGGGCGATGCCACGCTCCGGGCGGAACTCGACGCCACCCCACTGGAAGAATTGGTGGCCCGTCTTCGCACGCTGGATCCACTTGAGGCCTCCCGTACCGCGCTGAAGAACCGCCGTTTTGTTTCACGGGCCTTGGAGATCTGTCTGCTCAGTGGGGCCAAGGCCTCCGACTTGCGCGACCGCTGGCAAGCCCAGACCGCCGATCTCGCAACACACCTGCGCGGCCTGGTCATCCACCGAAGCCGCCCGGACCTCCACGCCCGCATCGCTCACCGCACCCATGCGATGCTCGAGATGGGTGCCATCCACGAAGTCGAAGCCCTTACTCGTGCCTCTGATAACTGTCAGAAAGCCATAGGCGTGAGGGAGATTCGTGGCTTATTGGCTGGGGACTTCAACCGTGCCGCCTGCGAGGAACTCATCAATGCCGCCACCCGCCAATATGCCAAGCGCCAAGAATGCTGGTTCCGCCGCGAACTATGGCTGCAACCCCATGCGTCTCCCCACTAACTTCCGGCCAAGTTAGTCTCGTCGTTGTCAGCCCATCGGCGGTGCAAGCTCCCGTCTAACTTCGCCACCTGCCGCCGCAGCTCGGAGAACTACAATTCGCCATCGCATTGCAGTTGCTAGGCAAGGCCGACACTCCCGGTGCTTCCGAACACCTCCAGGCAATCCAGCAACGCGGATTCCTCGATGAGACCGCCCCAGCCCTCCGCGAATCTGGCCTCCGCCATACCATGACCGCAAACCGCGACCTCACCGGCAGCAAACTCACCGATGCCATTCTGCGGGATGTCGGGAAATTGGGTCGTTTGCTCGAGTCCGATTTCGCAAACAGTTAGCCAGATTTCACCCTGCCCGACGAACACATCTCGACCGCCCTATTCCGCGAAACCCGCGGAACGGGCTTTTTTCGTGTTCTGGCGGGGAAAAACTCGCCGTTTTATGTCGATGTGCTCGACGGTCTGGAGCGCGAGTCCTCCGATAGCACGCCCGCCTACAGCCGTCACTTAGGGAATCCGACTTGCTCGCACCGTTGCCGAAGACGAGGTCGAACACTGGGTTCTGAAATTCACCACCGGATGAATCCACCCCCGCGAAATCTTAGTGGCATTAGGCGGGACGCCACCTCTCCTTGAGGGCGACTCGCCACTGCGTGGCCAAGCCAGCTTGCTGGCGAGTGTCCCCTCAAGGAGAGTGGGCATCTGTGCCCACAGCCCATGAGATGTGCAAGAAAGAGGCCG
>CAIQXC010000688.1 GCA_903875675.1 Akkermansiaceae bacterium | reverse complement strand
GATGACGACGGGTGCCAGGCCCAGAGCCATGGCTTCCAGCACCACGCCGCCGCCGAATTCGCGGACACTGGGGAAGGCGAAAATTTGGGCACTGGAGAGATGGCGGCGCACTTCGGCGTGGGCCACCCAACCTGGGAAATCCACTTTGCCGCCAAGGTTTTCCTGGGCCACCCGAGCTTTCAATTCCGCCAGTTGCGGCCCGTCGCCGATGATCTCAAGGGTCATCCGGCCTTCCCTCAGCAAGGGCAATGCTGCTTCCAACAGAATATCAGCACCCTTGTAGGGGACCAAGCGGCCGAGAAATGCGACGCGCAGCGGCACTCCGGCGGGCGGGCTGGCCGGTTCGACCATCACCTCAGGGAAGCGCGCAGGATCGATAGCGTTTTCGGGCAACCAGATTGCCTTGGCCTCGCGTTGCGCTCGTTTGGCTGTCACTTCGCCATAGGTATGACGGGACCCCAGGACCAGCGCTGCGGCGTAGTCGCGAGTGGCGCTCAGGCCTGGCAGGAGGCGGTGGAGGTCGCGGAAATACCCGAGCCATTCGCGCTCGGCACGCCGGACTTGGTTAAAGCCGGGTGGCCAGGGGATGCCGCCATTGAGCGGTCCCAAAATGAGGGGCACGCCGAGGCGGGCGAGCTTTTTTGCAAGATAACACGGTGTGGTGGGACTCAATGGGGTGATGCGGTGGACCACATCAAACTCCCCGGATTTCAAGCGGGCGCCGAATCGCTGCCACACCTTGTACTCGAAAATCGGATAGGCCAGGGTGGATAGGGCCGAGTGGATTGTCCAGCCCAGGCTGGTGCCGCCGCGCAGCAGGGTGGCGAGGCGGAAGGCCACGCGCTGGGCGGGATTGGTGATGGCGGTAAACGACTCCGGAGCGACGCCCGCATGCAGCAGCGCCGCCTCATTGCGACTCTCGGTGACCAGATGCGCCTCGCAAACTTCGGCAAGGGCCTGGCTGAGCGAGTAGCCGATGAGGGCCACGCTGGTCAATTCGGGATTGGCGGCTTCGGCAAGGATCAGTACGCGCAAGGGTTTCATGCGAACTGATAACGCCTGTGCTGTCACTTTGGCAAGTGGAATTTGGCAACTGGAAATTTCCTCAATCAACCGAGAATTAGCCCCGAATGCTCGAAAAACGCGACCGGTTCCAATGACGGCACCAATGATGAGCCAGAGTGGTCGCCGTCACAATCAAGGCGGCTTTACCCCAGCTGTACCACGTTGGGTGGGCGATCAGGTCGCTTACCGGCAAACCCAACTTGAGCAGCACCTGATTCAAATACGGGAAAAACAACATGTGGGTAGGGAAAATCACAATGGTAGCGGCGGCAACCGCCTCTGATATCCGCGAAGCCGGCAGACGCATCGAGCCAAGGGTCAACGCCAGAATTAACAACCCACAGGCGGGAAGCGCGAGTAGAGGATTGCCGATGCGCCCGATGCGCATGTCCAGGCAGTTGGAATTAAGAATGGCCAGCCAACTGCCTAACAATAAGGCGGCTGCCGCCACTGGCAAGACCATGCGGCCTGCTCGATTCAGCCTCTCGTCCCAACCCGCTAGGCGTGCCCAATGGCCGGTGGCTAGGCAGCCAGCAGCCAAACAGCCGCTCTCCAATTCCCAAGGCAGTGCCCAGCCGACCATAAGAAATCCGCCGGTGACTACAGCGGACATCGTCAGAGCTCTAGCCCACGGCGATGGGATTTTCCAGACTGCGAAGGTGATGAGCAAGCCGCTGATAAGCCCTGGAAAGAACCATAGAACGAGTGGATAGAGGTCGGCCGGGGAGTCATGCGAGGCGCTACCATAAAGCAGTGAGTAGAGGCGCCCGCTGAATTCCACCGCCAACGACTGATCCTGCTTGAACATATAACAATACGCTGCTGCACCCAGCAAGCCAAACCAGCCGTAATATTTCACGAGCTTCCAAATCCGGCGCTGGAAAAACGCCCGTAGAGAAATACCAAAGGCACCGGGAGTCAGCAAAAAGCCGCTGAGAAGGAAAAACAACGGCATATGAAACGCATAGATCCAGCGGTGCTGTGCTGGCGACAACG
>CAIQXC010000687.1 GCA_903875675.1 Akkermansiaceae bacterium | reverse complement strand
GGGCGAACGGCTCGCAGCCATGGAAAGACAAGCCTCAGCATGAAGACGATCCCCCCAGAAGAACACTGGCAACGATTTGCCGCCGCAGCCAGGCAACAGCAGCTCGTCGAGCGTCCGCACCCCCCCTGCGGACAGGCTCCGGCGGGTTTCGTGGCGCGAGTGGTGGCCCGGGCGATGCAGGCTCGGCGGGAGTTTCTCGCCTTGCTTTGGCAACGCTGGTCATGGCGGTTGGCGCTGGCCACCGCCGCAGCCGCAGCGGTGCTCGGAGGCTTTGTGCTCCGCCACAAAATACAACTTCGACTTGACGTGCCGTCCTCCACATTGGAAATTCCACCCCTTTAAAGCCTGATGAACCGCAACCTCCAACGTGGAAAAGTGGCAGTGGCCTTGCTCATGATCCTCGCCGGCGGTATCACCTTGGGTTGGTACGGGCACGATGTCCGCAATCCACCACCCGCGCCATCCCCCCCACCTGCCAACTCCTCAGAAGCCGCCAATCACTGGACGGACCGGGCAATGCTCACCCTCAGCCGGGAATTGCAACTCAGCACCGAACAGCAGCAGAAAATCCGACCGCTGCTGCAAGAATCGTCGCGAAAAATGGACCTTGACCGGGAGAGGGCCTTGTTCCAGCTACATTTGCAAGTCCTCAGAGTCCACGATGAACTGCGCCCCCATCTGCTGCCCGACCAAGCGCCGGCGCTGGAGCGTATGAGCCTGCGTTTGCGCGAAGATATCAAACTGCGCTTTGCCCCCCTGCTCAAAGACCCATCAACGCCGCCTCCCGAGCTCTAAACCTCACTCAATCCCCAACAAACCCTAACGAGCACTAACCATGCAACACCTTTGGACGTTTCTTGCTGCTTGCCTCTTCGCGTTAGCCATTGGGATGGTGATATTTCGCCACGACGAGCCACAGACACCGCCACCCGCCGCCGACGTGACGGCACGCAGCGCCGCTAGAACCGCTGGTGAGCGCTCCGCCCACCATCGCCCGCTGGATCCAACAAGTGCCACGGATGAAGCTGGCAACCCAAATGAGCCTTCGCTCACGGGGCCCAATCACTCACTGGCCAGGCCAAGCCCGGCCAATAACCATCCCGGCCCGTTTTCGCATGCCGAATTGGAGCAGCGTGCCGAATCCGTCGATCGGGATGCCAACCACGAACTGGCACGCCTGATTCCTTTGCTGGAATTGGCACCCGAGCAACAACAACGAGTGTTGGAGGCCTTGGCCCGCACCTCGCCGAGCTTTGTGCCCGGAATGCTGATGGACGGAGCCCCCCTCAAAACGCCGGCAGGCACCCCGCAGCAAACGCTCCTCGCCGAACTTTCCGCCGCTCAAATCGCCGCCTATCTTCAAGATTCCAACGAACGCAGCGCTTGGTGGTCCGAATACATCAGCGGCGTTTCCTCACAACTGGACAGCGGTACCCCTGCCGTGGGCGGCAGCTCAGCCGCAACAAGCACACCTGCCGTCGCCACCACCCCGGCGAGCGACATCACAGCACCCGCCACAACAATCCCCGAAACCAAGGATGCACACGCCATCTCCGGAAACGAGTGATCTTTTTTTGCAAATTTGTAACCACCCTGTTTCCGCTCCGTCTCCATCCATGTAAGCCACCTGTCCATGCCGGTCTCATCCCCTGCTCACGGCAGATCGCCCATTCCAGTTCAACCGCCATACACCCTCATGAAACTAACCATCGCGCTTGTTGCCTGGGCATTCCTTGCCACCGGCATGTCAGTCAAGGCTCAGTCCGGCCGCAGCTTCGGCAACGGCACTCTGCCTGAGTTCCTCAAACCCTACGACACCAACAATGACGGAGTGCTCTCCGCCGAAGAACGCGAAGCCGCCCGCAAAGGCTTGGCCGGCCGCACTCAGGGGGACATCTCAAGAACCGCCCTCGACAAATGGGACCTCAACGGTGACGGCGTCCTCTCGCCCACCGAAATCGAGGCCGCCCGCAAAGCCTGCCGCGACCAGATCGACGCCATCCGCAAACAACGCTTCACCGACGCTGACACGGATGCCGACGGATTCTTGTCCTTGGCCGAATTCACGGCGAGCGTGCCCAAAGGGGTGCCTGCCGCCGAAGTGACCAAACTTTTCAACTTCTTGGACGTCGACAAGGACGGCAAGATCAGCTTGGCCGAGTTCCTCGTCGCCTGCCCGCAGCCACCGCCCCCGCCGGCGATCCCACCGCTACGCCTCCTGCCATTCTTCGTCGTCGATACCAATCATGACGGCATCATCAGTCCCGAGGAATTTTCGGCATTCTTGAAAATGATGCCGGGCTTAACCGCAGACGAGATCGCGGCCATGTTCGCCAAACTCGATGCCAACACCGATAACGGCATCACTCCCGATGAATGGCCCGTGAAGGATCCAGGTCCGCCACCTGCGCCACCTACCCCGCAGGCACTGCCCGCGTTCGCAGTTGCGGACAAAAATGCCAACAATTCCGTTGATCCGATGGAGTTTGCCATGGCGGCTTGCGCCAGCCACATCCCGGCACTGATGGCCCGCGACATGTTCCGCAAGGCTGACATCAATGCCGATGGCAAACTGGCCAAAGCCGAGTATGACGCGATTCCGGCACCCACCACCCCACCGGCACCCACACCGCCGGGACCCAGACCGCCGGTCATCCCCCCACCAGTCACCACTCCCCCAACTCCTGCCGGCTAAGGGTTTGAGTTGATTCGTAGCAAATTGATCCGTATCATCAAGCGGCCCGGGCAACCGGGCCGCTTTTTCGTTTTGCGTCGCAAACCACCGCCTGCCCATGCACTGCCTGCCGGTTCGCATTGCCCTCCTCACCCGGACTCGTTGCCTCGTCATCCTCGCTCTCGCCGCCCTTGTTCTAACAGGGAACGGCGCGGTTTTGTATGGTACGGGCTTTGAATCGACTGAGACCCCACCGTTTACGGCCGGGGTGAGCACTGCCGCAGCGCCCAAATTGGTGGGCACCGGCAACTGGGCGATGGTGGTCAACCCCATCACCGTCGGCACTTCCCTTTGTTATCCATTTGCCGCCATTGACAGTGACTTGGTGACGGGCATGGGGCAAACCGCCGCCCTCGGGTATCTCGGTTCTTCGCCTCCACCCAGCACCACCCAGTTCATCCGCGTCGGCCGCAAAGTCGATAGCGAACCCGTGGTCGCCGGCAACCAACCCATCATCGACTTTTACTGTCAGATTGGCCTAAACCAATCGACCAACAGCCGCAACGATGATTTCGAATTGCTGGTGTACAACTGGGAGGACAAGGTGTTGGGCGGACTGACCTTCGACCTGACCAAGAACGAACTGTTTCGCTATGACGCCAATGAGTTCAACACTGCCAGCACAGTTTCCCCCTACACCGACACCGGGCTGAGCCTCTCTTCACTCTATGGCACGGTGGTCGAGGTGACCATGCACATCAACTACAAGACCAACACGTGGACGGTCACCGTCGGAGGGGTGCAGGTAATCACCGGGGCACCGTTCACTCAGCGTCCAGTCAGCGGCAGCAACTGGGCCACCCGTACCTTTGGCTCACTCTCGGCACGCTGGTACATCACCACCGTCGGTTACCCCGGCAACAACTGGATGCTGTTTGACGATTGGACCATCAGCGCCTCTGCCGAACAAGCGACCATTCCGGCCACCGCCAGCGCGGGCTATGCCGCCAACTCCACCGCAACCATCGCCATAACTGACGCCGGGTCCGTCGGCTGGACAATATCGAGCGACCAGAGCTGGGCCCTGGTGAGTCCGGCCACCGGTACCGGCAGCAGGTCCGTCACAGCCACTTGTGCGGCAAACCCGAGTGCGACAACCCGCAGCGCATCCCTCACACTGGGAACCCAAACCTGCACCCTGACCCAAGCCGCCGCGCCTGCGGTGACCACGATCCCGGCCACCGCCAGCGCCGCGTACGCCGCAAACTCAGCCGGCTCGATCGCGGTGACATCTAACACCACTTGGACCGCTTCGAGCAATCAGACGTGGGCAGTTGTTAGTCCGACGTCCGGCAGCAGCAACGGCACCGTGACGGTGACCTGTGCCGCCAACCCGAATGCCGCAACCCGCAGCGCGGCCGTCACGGTGGGAACGCAAACGTGCATCCTGACCCAAGCCGCCTCACCGTATGCCTTGTGGGCGGCAGGCTTGCCAACCAACAGCCAAGGATTCACTCAGGATGCCGATCATGACGGCGTGAGCAACGGCATCGAATACGCGCTGGGTCGCGATGCGACCAACGCCACCGGCAGCAACGGTGTCTCGCAATTGCCTGTGCTCACGGTGACCGGCAGCGGCACACTGCGCTATTTGACCATCACGCTGAGTCTGCCGCAACCCGCTCCTGAAGATATCATTTGCGATATCCAGGCCTGCAATAATCCCAGCGGCCCGTGGACCATCATCATGGAAAAATCCGGCAACGCTCCGTGGAATGCTGTCGGCAATTCCGGAGCTACCGTCCTGTCATCCCCCAATGGCAGCGGGCGTACCTCCTACGCCATCAGCGACACCCATGGCTACCGGTTCCTTCGCCTGGCAGTGACCGCCCCCTCCCTCGCCCCGGCCATCACCACCATCCCAGCCACCATCGCGGCTTCCTACGCCGCCAACTCCACCGCAACCCTCGCGGTCACGTCAAATACCGACTGGCAGGTATCAATCAACCAAGCGTGGGCGTTAATCAGCCCTGCATCGGGCAGCGGCAACGGGACGGTGACCATCACTTGCTCGGCGAACGCGACGGCGAGCCCGCGCAGTGCCGTGATCCGGATCGGAGGTCAAACGTGCTTACTGACGCAGGCGGCGTCGCCGTACGCGGTGTGGGCGACAGGCTTGGCGGCGGGAGCCCAGGGATTTTCCCAGGATGCCGATCACGACGGCGTGAGCAACGGCGTCGAATACGCCTTGGGTCGGGATGGTGCCAGCGCCACCGGTGCCAACGGCATCAGCCAATTGCCGCTCATCACCCCGATGGCGGGCCATTTGTCCATGGTCCTCAATCTTCCCGATCCGGCACCCATGGATATCGTTTATGACGTTCAGGTTGCCGACGATCTAAGTGGCTCGTGGACCACCATCATTGAAAAGAGCGGAACCGGGCCATGGAACGCACCCGGCAATTCCGGTGCCACTGTGGCGTCCTCCCCCAGTGGCAGCGGACGAACCACCTACACCATCGCCGACGTGCAAGGTCACCCCTTCATGCGCCTGACCGTAAAATCCTTCTAAAAGCGGCTCAAGAGGCGACGATATTCAGCAGTTTGCCTTGGATATAGACGATTTTTCGGATGGTTTTGCCATCGGTGTGGTCCCTGACCTTGGCGCAGGCCAAGGCAGCTTCAGTGGCAGTGGCTTCATCGGCATCCTTGGCAATCACCAAGCGCTCGCGCAATTTCCCGTTTACTTGAATGATCAGTTCGATCGTACTGCGAACCAACGCGGCCGGATCGTAGATGGGCCAAGCGGCCTCAGAGAGCATCGAAGTGCCGCCGAGGCGTTGATGAATTTCCTCGGTAAGGTGTGGGGCGAAGGGATTTAGAATCGTTAGAAACTGGAAAAATTCGGCACGTGGAACCCCCTCAGCCGCCGTAAATGCCTTGGTGCAGGTCATCATGAACGAAATTGCCGTATTGAATTTGAGCGCCTCAATTTCCTCCCCCACTCTTTTGATTGTGTCGTTGAGGATCCGCAGCAATTCCTTGTCGGTGCAGGGGACGTCTTGGATTTTCGGAGATATCCGCCACTCGCCGTCTTGCTCTTCGCAGGCGAGGCGCCAGACTTTTGCTAGAAACCGCGAAACCCCCTCCACACCTTGCATGATCCACGGCTTCACCTGTTCGAGCGGGCCCATGAACATCTCGTAAAGCCGCAAGGCGTCGGCACCATATTCGCTGACCACATCGTCGGGATTAACGACGTTGCCACGGGATTTTGACATTTTCTGACCGTCCTCGCCGAGGATGAGCCCTTGGTTGACGAGTTTCTGAAAAGGCTCCGGAGTGGTGACGTGGCCGAGGTCAAAGAGGACCTTGTGCCAGAACCGGGCATAGAGCAGATGCAACACGGCGTGTTCTGTGCCGCCAACGTAGAGGTCGATCATGCCGGTGGCGGCAGGCACGGGCGGGTCGGCCTTGTCCCGCTTGCCGGCCCAATAAGCTTCGGCCTCATGAGAGATGAAGCGCCCGGTGTTGGACGGGTCGCAGTAGCGCAGGTAATACCAGCAAGACCCGGCCCACTGCGGCATCGTGTTGGTTTCCCGAATGAAGCCATCCGGAAGCTCGACCCACTCGCGGGCCTTGCTCAGCAGCGGCTCGGGCGACCCGCTGGGCTTGTAATCGTCGAGCGGCGGTGCCAGCAGCGGCAAGTCGGACTCGGGAATCGCTTGGTGATGACCGTCCTTCCACACGATGGGAAATGGCTCACCCCAGTAACGCTGGCGCGAAAACAACCAATCGCGCAATTTGTATTGAATGCGGCGGCTGCCAATATTGTTAGCCTCAAGCCAGTCGATCATCGTTGCCTTGGCGGCAGCGGTGGCCAGCCCATCGAGAAACCCCGAGTTGACGGCGACGCCGTGATCGCAGAAGGCCTCAAGGAGAGTGGGCGTCCCGCCCACATTCTCAAGGAGGGTGGGCGTCCCGCCCACCTGTTTCGAATAACCCAAAAAGTCCCCCCCCCTCAGCCTGGCCCGCTCAGGATTCTTAGCAACGTAGTTCAGGATATTGGCCCGATGTTCGCCATCCCTGACCATTCGATCCCAATAATCCCTTTGCCAGAGCACCCCTTCCCGCCCCAGCGCGGCATTGATTTTCTTTGCCGTAAAACTTTTCCACAATTGGATCACGTCTTCCAACATCGACCCTGGAGCGAGACCGAAGAGCACATGCACATGGTTAGGCATCACCACGAACGAATCGATCGAGTAGCGTTCGCCATCAAAGTGCAGCAGGGCATCGGCAACAATTTTGGCGATGGCTGGATCCTTGAGGACACATTCACCGCTTCCAGCGTCCAACCAATGGTCGATGCTTTTGGAAAACATGGCGTGATACTCCTCTTCCGTTGCAGCACTCCACGGTTGCGGGTGTTGCATGGTCCACTCGTCTCGCTGCCTCGTCCATTCCTGAAGCTTGTCCGTCGGCAAGCTGTCGGCGAGACGCCAGGTGACAAAAAAAAGTTTCTCGCCTTGTTGCCAATGGGGCAGATGAAGGGGTTTGTGTTTCTGAATTTCCAGGTCTGGAATCAAGTATGGAGAACCTGTGGGCGGGACGCCCACACTCCTTGAGGTGGGCGCGCCGCTCACGCCGCTCTGAACCACCTCGACAATCGGGAGGTCGAAGCGCCGGGCGAATTCAAAATCTCGTTCGTCATGAGCGGGCACAGCCATGATGGCGCCGGTGCCGTAGCCCATCATGACGTAGTCGGCGATCCAGATTGGGAGGAGTTGGTCATTGACGGGGTTGATGGCGAAGGCGCCGGTGAAGACCCCGGACTTGTCCTTGTTGAGATCGCCACGGTCCATGTCGGACTTGGAAACGCAGGCTTTCTGATAAATTTCGACGGCCCCCCGCTGCTCCTGGCTGGTGATTTGGGCAACGAACGGGTGCTCGGGTGCCATCACCATGTAAGTGGCCCCGAACAAGGTGTCCGGGCGGGTGGTGAAAACCTCGATGTCAGTGGCAAATTTAGCGATCCGGAACCGCACGGTGGCACCCTCGCTGCGGCCTATCCAATTTTTCTGAAGCAGCTTGATGCCCTCGGGCCAGTCCAGCGCGTCGAGTTCATCGATAAGGCGTTGGGCGTACTTGGTGATGCGCAGCATCCACTGGCGGAGCGGGCGGCGCTCAACGGTGTGGCCTTTGGCCTTCCATTCCTCGACTTCTTCGTTAGCCAGCACGGTGCCGAGGTCCGGCGACCACCAGACGGGGGTATCGGCAACATAGGCCAGGCGGACGGCATCCACCTGCTCGCGGGACCAGCCCTTGGCCACGAGTTCGGCCACTGGCTTGGCTTTGCAGTCCACCTCACAAAAATACGATCCGTAGAGTTGGAGGAAAATCCACTGAGTCCAGCGGACGTACTCGGGGTCGGTGGTGGCGAGTTCCCGGTCCCAGTCGTAGGCAAAGCCGAGCGCCTTGAGCTGGCGGCGGAACGTGGTGATATTCGCGGCGGTGGTGATGGCCGGGTGCTGGCCGGTTTTGATAGCGTACTGCTCGGCGGGCAGGCCGAAGGAATCGTAGCCCATCGGATGGAGGACGTTGAAGCCCCTCATGCGTTTGTAGCGCCCGACGATATCGGTGGCGGTGTACCCTTCCGGGTGACCGACGTGCAGGCCGGCACCGCTCGGATAGGGAAACATGTCCAGCACGTAGTATTTCGGCTTGGCCGGATCAAAGCCATCATCCCCCGGACCGGGAGTTCGGAACGTCTTGGCGGCATCCCAGCGGGCCTGCCAGGCTGGCTCAAATTCACTGAACGGAAATGGTTTGCGGGGGTCGGACATGGGCGTGAAAGACGGCCACTGTGGGGACTGCCAGCCCGCTTGAAAAGCAAAACCCCCGCCGCCATGACAAACGTGTCCGGATTGCCAAGTGCGCCACCGCCGGGGCGCGGCCTGAATGGCTTGCGGATGGCCGAATCTGAAAGAAGCCCCGCCCAACGCCAGTATGCCGCAACGCATATCCTATGAAACTACCCATTCAGCACGCTGCGACTGTCCTGCTGGCATCCCTCACGATGGCTCATGCCCAATACCAGGGCTGGCAGCACGAGGGCTCGTTCCACATCCTAACAACCCCGGATGGGGCAAATCTCCCGGCCACTGCGGCTGAGGAAAACTTCCCGGTGCTGGTGCGGTTGAACCGTGAAAGCTTCGATTTCACTCAAGCGAAAGCCCATGGCGAGGACATCCGGTTTGCAGCCGACGGCAAGCCTCTGGCCTATCAAATCGAGGAATGGGATGCGGCCAAAGGCAGCGCGAGCATCTGGCTGCGTATTCCGCTGATCAAAGGCAATGCGCGACAGGAGATCAAAGTTTCCTGGGGCAAGGCGGATGCGGCCAGCGAATCAAATGGCACGGCTGTTTTCAACGAGTCCAACGGCTACCTCTGCGTCATGCACATGGGCGACTCCGTCAAAGACGAACTCGGCACCGTCTCGCCCACCGATACCGGCACCGTGCCAGCACCGGGCATGATCGGCCAAGGCCGGCGTTTTGATATCGGCAAGGGAATCAACTGCGGCGAAAAACTCACCACTCTGCCCGTCGGCAGCAGTCCCCACACCACCGAGGCCTGGATCAGAACTGAGGCCACCAACGTCGATGTCGTCGGCTGGGGGAACCAAGAGTGGCAGGGCAAGGTGGTGATGCAGGTGACAAGCCCCCCGCACCTCAACATGGATTGCTTCTTTGCCGATTGTAACGTCGCCGGAACCAGCAAGATCCCGATGGCTCAATGGATCCATGTCGTCAATACCTACAAGCGTGGCGAGTCGCGGGTTTACATCAATGGCGTTCTGGACGGCGAGAATTCCGGTGGACCTGCCGCCGGTGCTAGAAACAACCGCGGAACCCCACTGGCTATCAAAAATCCCGCTAGAATGTATATCGGTGGCTGGTACGGCAATTACAAGTTTGTCGGCGACATCGACGAGGTGCGCCTCTCCAAGGTCGTCCGCTCGGCTGACTGGGTGAAGATGGAGTATGAAAGTCAAAATCCCCGGCAGACGATGGTTGGTTGCCTAGTCAAACCGGGAGACGCTTTCGTCGTCTCGCCTGCCACTGTCACCGTCGAGGAAGGCAAGAGCACGACCGTGACCGCCCAAGTCGGAGGTGCCCAAAAAACGTATTGGATTCTCAAGCGCGATGGTGTCGAATCTGTAGTCGGAGTGGACCAGGCATCTTACACGTTGGATGCCGGACGAGTCGTGGGAGATACCCCTTTGGTTCTCCGGTTCAAGGCAGTGTGCGCCAACGAAGTCAAAACCAAGGATGTGCCGGTGACGATCAAGGAAACGATTCCCGAACCGGCTGTGACGCTCAAGGCACCTGCAACATGGAATGGCCGCGACCCCATTGAAGTTATATCTAACATAAGCAACCTGGCCGCGATGACGGCCAAGGGTGCCGGGCAAATCCATTGCAAGTGGACGGTTAGCGGCGGTGCGGTGACCAAGGAGGTGGTACGCGGCAAACTCATTCTCAAGCGCTCGCAATACACCGGTCCGATCACCGTGACCGTGGCGATTGATAACGGCGGTTCAGCCACCGTGGCTTCTGTCGTGATCCAGATCACCGAGCCGGCAAAAGACCCGTGGGTTGAGCGGGTTGCCAGCAAAGATGAAAAGCCTGAGGACGGCCAGTTTTTTGCCCGTGACGACAACAACGAGGGGACCCTCCATTACAACGGCACCTTATCTAGCAAAGCGGACACGGTGTTTCTGAAGGTCTATGCGGATGACAAACTGCTCAAAACAGAGACCCAAACGCCCACTGCGGAAAATTCCTACTCACTCACCGCAAGGCTCAAACCAGGCCTGATCAAATACAAGGTGGAGTTTGGAACCAAGACCGGCGGGACCGAGACGCTCGTTCAAACCGTCAACAACCTCGTCTGCGGCGACGCCTATCTGATCGATGGACAATCCAACGCACTGGCGACCGATACCGGGGAGAAATCGCCGCCGGACACCAGCGAATGGATCCGCAGTTATGGGCGGCCGGGTGGCGAGGAAAAGGGACCCCACCGGAACCTGTGGTGCAGCCCGGTCTGGAAAGCCGAAAAGGGCGAGATGGCCGAACTGGGCTGGTGGGGCATGGAACTCGCAAAACGCCTCGTCGAAAGCCAGAAAATCCCCGTCTTCATCATCAATGCCGCCGTTGGTGGCACCCGCATCGACCAACATGAGCGCAACGTAACCGACCCCACCGATCTCAAAACGATTTACGGGCGGATGCTCTGGCGGGTTCAGCAG
>CAIQXC010000686.1 GCA_903875675.1 Akkermansiaceae bacterium | reverse complement strand
TTTGTGTTAGATGATAGTTCGCGGAAGTCCACCAGCGGCACTTCCACGTGGAGGTCGATCCGATCTAACAATGGCCCTGAGATCCGCTGCCGGTAGTTCTCGATCTGGCGGGGCGAGCAGCGGCAACTGCGCTTCGGATCGCCGTAGTATCCGCAAGGACACGGATTCATCGCGGCGACTAACATGAAGCGCGAAGGGAAGGTCAGCGATCCGGCGGCGCGAGATATGGTTACGGATCCGTCTTCCATGGGTTGGCGAAGGACCTCCAACGTCTGGCGGCGGAACTCAGGCAACTCGTCAAGAAACAACACGCCGTTGTGGGCTAACGAAACCTCGCCCGGACCCGGATTGGTGCCTCCGCCTAACAAGCCAGCATCGGAGATGGTGTGATGCGGCGCGCGAAACGGCCGGGTCGTTAGAAACGCCCGCCGGGGATCCAGCAGTCCGGTGACGGAGTGGATCTTGGTGGTTTCGATGGCATCCTCTTCAGTCATGTCGGGCATGATGGTGGGAATGCGCTTGGCGAGCATCGACTTGCCGGTGCCTGGCGGGCCAACCATGAGGAGGGCGTGATTTCCTGCCGCAGCGACCTCCAAAGCCCGCTTGACATGATGCTGGCCTTTGACCTCATCGAAGTCAGTCTCATACGTCCGATGCGCATTGAAAAATGCACGCCGATCCAGGGTGAAGGGCGGGATGACTTTTTTGTCAGTTAGAAATTCCCATGCCTCGCGCAGGGAGCGGATGGGAAATACCCGGATGCCATCGACAATCGCGGCTTCAGCAGCATTTTCATCCGGAACTAACAAACGAGTTCGGCCGCGGCGTTTCGCTTCCAGCGCGATGGACAACACCCCTTTGACCGGGCGCACGGCCCCATCGAGCCCTAGTTCTCCCACGATGCAGCAATCATCCACCGGCAATACCTTGGTGCCGCTGGCCGCAATCATCGCCAAGGCGATGGGCAAATCAAACGACGGCCCTTCTTTTTTCAAATCCGCCGGGGCGAGGTTGACGATTTTGAGGCCATCGCCGAGCACCAGCGCGGACGCCCCGATGGCGGAGGTCACCCGCTGCGACGATTCGCGCACCGCCGCGTCCGGCAGCCCGACAATAATGATGATGGGTTTGTCGGCCCCGTGGGCGTTGACTTCCACCTCCACCTCCTGGGCATCCACGCCGCGCAAGGCCGCTGAAAAGAGTCGGGTAATCATGTGAGTATCACCACTCTGCCCATTTCAACCATTGCGGGCAAGCGGAAAAAACTTCTGATAAGCGCCCCTCGTCGCAACGATCAGGTAAAACTGTTGCGACTGTCAGAATTCGGGAGTCTGGCCCTCAACGGCGAAAACTCGGCTAGAAGACCAAGCTGCCACTAGCTGTCGTCACACGGGATTTGCCGCAAGTGGAATTTTGATCATTTCTCTGACACACTGTCGTGGGCAATGCACGTGGCACCATCGGCCGGGTGTGCTGCTCGCGCGACGCAACAAACCAGATGGCCCGCTGGATGGGCATGGCCCTGATGCGGGCTCAGAGTGGCTTCAGGCGGGTACGCGGACATACGCAGCCGGGTCAAGCTAGCCGCCGCACTCGCCCGGCCCTGAGCGGCCTGCAGCGGCGGTGTCCACCGCCGGAAAGTCTGCCACGCGAATCCGCACCTCCGACGAGCTGGGCGCGGGCCCATTGATCCCGCCTGCCGGCGGTCCCCTGCGGGCTGTCGCTGCGCTCCAGTCTATCTCACTCCGTTCGGTTCACGCCGCGGTCCAGCGTGGCCGACTTTCCTCCAATCACTTGCCACCCTGTCGCAGCGGGG
>CAIQXC010000685.1 GCA_903875675.1 Akkermansiaceae bacterium | reverse complement strand
CCTCCTCAAGGACTGGCTGGTGAACCACATCATCCAGAGCGACCTGCGCATGCGACCTTATGTCGCACAGATGAAGGCCCATCGCTCGACCATGCGCTCGCTCAAAACCCAGAACAATCCCTGCGCCCCGGCCCGCCCCAACGTCCAGGCCGCCCCGCTGTCGCGCGGAACACTGCGCCAAGCCATGCCGCCCGCTTTCCGCCGGGCCGCACTCACGCCCGATGCCATCCACGGCGACCTCTCGCGACTGCCCATCATCAACCGCGTGCCGGTAGCCGACGTGATTTTCGGCCAAGGCCAGGGCACACTGGCCGGCTTCAGCTCGCTGGACGATGATGGCGACGACGTCGGCAACTCACTGCCGCTACTGGCCCGTTGGGAGGATGAAAATGCCGTGGTTCTGGCTTTTCCGCTCCTCACAGTGCTGGCCCGTTGCAATCTGCCGGTGGGAGGAATCCAGGTGAAACTTGGCGAATTCCTCCGCCTCGGGCCGGCCGGCCCGGTGGTGCCTATCGACCGCGCCGGGCGCATGGCGCTGCCCCTCAAGCCGCTTGCATCCCGAGCGGATATCGCGGCGGAAGACTTGATCGTCGGCACTCCGGAAATTTTTCCGTCGGCCCCGGGCTTGATTGTGCTGCGGGACGATCAAAGTCGTGCGACGCACAGCACCCGCAAATTTTCCGCCACCTTGGCCTCGGCGATCGCCATGATCCGTTCGGACGCCGGATTGGGTCCGGCCCGGGGGTACCGCAGGCTTTCCGGAGGGTGGGAATTGGCATTGTTGATGGGGGCGGTGTTGTTGCTGGCGCTCAGTTCGGCTCAACCCAGGTTCCCGCGCTATCTCTGCTGCGCCATCCTCGCCATCAGCTGCCTCGCCGCCCAGTGGCTCGGTGTCGGCTTGGCTCAGGTTTGGCTGCCGGGCATCCCGCTGCTGACCGCTACCCTCGTGGCGGCGGTCATGATGCATGTGCTGGAAGAGGTGCCGGTTCGCCCGCTAGCGGCCCTTGCGGGCTCGTCCAATCCGCAGTGGGCGGTGCCTCGTTCCATCATGATTGCGAGCCCGAGGTTTCGCCCGGTCACGGAGCGCAAGCATCCTCTCCCCTCGCGGACATCACTGATAGATACTCCCCCCGTCAAACTGCCGTCTCTAGCTGAAACTGAGGCCGAACCTGCGCCTGTGACCGCCCCCGAGACCGTCCCAGAGGTGGTGGAGGCCTCTCTCTGGCGGGATCTGATCAGGAGTGCCAATGAGACCGTCCCTGAGGTGGTGGAGGCCTCGATCAAACCGCCCCTCAACCCAACTGGAAGCCAAGTTGAATCGAAAAAGCAAGCGCCAGCGGGCAAGCCGCGGCAAGCCAAGCGCTCGGCCAAAAAGGGCGGCAAGCGTCCCCCGTCAAAACCATGAACCCTGCTCCATCCACTATCCCTCATCCTCCCATGGCACCCATCGACAAAGCCAAATCTCTGATTGAAGCACTGCCCTATCTGCAGGCATTCCGCGGCAAAACATTTCTCATCAAACTGGGCGGGGCCGCCATGGAAGACCCCGCCCTCGTTGCCATGGTCATGCGAGACATCGTGTTTTTGGAAGTAGCCGGCATCAATCCCATCGTGGTTCATGGTGGTGGTAAAGCAATCACGGCTGCCATGGCGGAGGCTGGCTTGCAGGCCCGCTTTGTCGGGGGCTTCCGCGTCACCACCGACGAGGCGATTGCCATTGTGGCCCGCGTATTGTCCGAGCAGATCAATCCGGGATTGGTGCAGATGATCCGGGGGTTTGGCGGTAAGTCGGTGGGCATTGCCGGCGACAAGGTATTTCTTGGCGAGAAAATCCACGCCACTGACGCCCACGGCCAGCCTGTCGATTTGGGCCGTGTCGGTGAGGTGGCCAGCTGTCGCCTCGCTCCCCTCGATGCGGCGCTGGCCGCAGGTTTTTTACCGGTCATTTCCCCGCTGGCTTCGGAATTGGCCACTGGCCTCCCCCTCAATATCAACGCGGATCTGGCAGCTGCCGCCCTCGCCAAGGAATTGCGCGTGGCCAAATTGGTATATCTATCCGATGTGCCCGGCTTGCTGGCTGATCCGGCGGATCCGGCGTCGCTCATTCGCTCGGTGAGTTGTGCCGAGGCTGCGGAGTTGCTCGCTGATGGCACCATTTCCGGCGGCATGATCCCCAAAATTCGCAGTGCCGTGGACGCGTTGGGAGCCGGTGTGCGCAAGGTTCATTTTGTCGATGGCCGCCAACCCCACGCCCTGCTGTTGGAAATTTTCACTGACGGCGGCATCGGCACCGAAGTGGTCAGTTAGCCGCCCTGTCGTTGGCGATTCATAGGCAATTGGAGGCCAAAACCAAAGGGACCGACTGAGAGTTGAGTGGCGAGTTCCTTGTGATTCAGAAGTTCTGAATCTCAATCGAGAGCCTCGAAATCCGCATCCACCATCAGATCGTTGGCGAGCTTTTCCACCTCGCTGCGCAGCTCGGCCAGCTGAATGGTGGCAGGGATTTGCATGGTGATGTTCGCATGAAAGAGCCTTTCACCGGACATCGGCGCGCTGCTGCATGCGCTGGTGAATTCCTCAACATTGACCCCATGCACCGCGAGTGCCGCAGTGATCTGCTGGACGATGCCCGGACGGTCCTGGCCGACCATCTCCAAGCGGGCCAAACGCAGCTGTGGCGCGGCCGCTCCGCCCCGGTCCACTTGCACCAGAACGGCGAGCCCATGTTGCCCGAGTTCCTGCAATGCGGCTTCCAATGCGGCCTGGTTCTCCTTGGCAATATGGATCCGCAGGATGCCGGCGAACTCACCGCCCAAGCGGCACATCCGGCTTTCCAGCCAGTTGCCGCCGTGTTGGGCCACCAAGCGGGCCACGGTTTCGACCAAGCCCGGGCGATCCTTGCCAATCACTGTCATTACGAGGGGGACATGCATGGCGCACATTTACCTCGCCACCGTGTCTCTGGCAAGCCTCCCGTTGAGGATCGCCTAACCCGCTCATATCCCGTAGTCGTCGCCCGTGCCGTAGTGCTCAATCATGTAGTCCATGTCCTTGTCACCGCGGCCGCTGAGGTTGACCAAAACCGTGCGGGGCACTTCCGGGTTTTCGCGAGCCAAACGCATGGCATGCGCAACCGCGTGAGCACTTTCCAGCGCCGGAATAATCCCTTCGTTGCGGCTGAGCACATAGAACGCCTCCACGGCTTCCTTGTCGGAGGCCGTAACGTAGTTGACCCGGCCCGTGTCCTTGAGGTGGCAATGCTCAGGCCCGACGCCGGGGTAATCGAGGCCGCTGGCGATGGAGTGGACGGGGGCGGGTTCTCCCTTTTCATCCTGCAACAGGTAGCAACGGAACCCGTGAATAACCCCAGCCATGCCGTAGGTCATGGTGGCGGAATGCTCGCCGATCCCCGGTCCCTTGCCCAGCGGCTCAACCCCGTGCAACTCAACCGGATCAGCAATGAAACCGGCGAACAATCCCATCGCATTGCTGCCTCCACCAACACAAGCGGTCACAATATCCGGTAAATTGCCCGTCATCTCAATAAACTGCTCGCGGGCCTCAATCCCCACAACTTGTTGGAAATCGCGCACCATCATCGGGAACGGATGCGGGCCGACCACCGAGCCAATACAGTAAATTTGATCAACCGGGTCCTGCACATAAGCCATGAGGGCCGAATCCACAGCCTCCTTGAGCGTGCGCAATCCATGCGTGGCGGCAATCACCCGCGCTCCGAGGATTTGCATGCGAGCGACGTTGGGGGCCTGCTTGGCCATGTCCACCTCTCCCATGTAAATATCGCATTCCAACCCGAAGTAGGCGGCGGCAGTGGCCAGTGCGACGCCATGCATACCGGCCCCGGTCTCAGCGATGAGCTTCTTCTTACCCATGTAGCGGGCCAGCAGGCCTTCGCCCATGCAATGATTGAGCTTGTGAGCTCCAGTGTGGTTGAGGTCTTCGCGTTTCAGATAGATCTGGGTCTTTCCAAGCTTTTTGGATAGCCGGGCGGCATGATAGACCGGGGTTGGCCGACCTTGGAAGTGGCGGCGGATTCGACGTAATTCCTCAATGAAATCGTGGGAGCGCGAGACGATTTCGTAGGCCTGGCGAATTTCCGCGAGCGGAGCTTCGAGCGGCGGCGGTACAAAACTGCCACCGTAGGTTCCGAAAAATCCGGCGGAGTCAGGGCTGAGGCGAAGCGCTTGGGGAGTGGCGGTTGGAGGCATACGGTGGTTAGGTTTGGGTACACGCGGGTTTTGGCATGTGCGTCCCCACCTGTCAAGCAGCTGCTGATTTCAGGACCTCACAAATCCAGCTTGTCAGACTCTTACGCGCAAGTCCCTGGCACTCCACAGCAAGCCCTTCACGCCGCTGGCAATGCCTCGCATCGCCCGCGCTCCATCTTTGCGCTTCGCGCTGAATCGCTCCCGGGCCCGGGCAAACGCCTCGTTCACAAACTCTTTGCTGCCGATTACCGCCCCATCTGTAAAATATCTCACTCGGCAATGCAATATCTTCGCAATTCCCAGATCCTTCAAGACCGTGCCGTTGTCTTTACTCTCTAACATTTCAGCCGTGTTCAGCATGCCTTGGCCTGCACGATTTCCTTCTCCAGCCACATCGGCCCGCCCCGGCTTGCGTCCCAAGGCCAGGCCCATCAAGCGCCGGTATAGGGGCGATACCTCCCGCCATTTCTCCGCCTCGAACCCCACTCCCTGATCGCAAAAATAGGCCCGCACCAAGCCCTCGCGGGCCTTTTTTCCGTTCCCCTTCTTACCGCCGCCTACCGCTTCCCCATAGCTGGACCATCTATAATCTGCCGGGTCTTTGACCATCCCCGCCCGCACCGGATTGAGGTCGATGTAGGCTGCCATCGTCCGCGCTGCCACCCCACTTTCCACGATCACGCTCTTGAACCGCTCTTCCCACAAGGTTCCCGTCCGCGAATGCACCCGGTTGAACCACCGCGTGAAGCGAATCAACAAGCCCTTCATGAACTCGCTCAAATCATGCATACGGTAAGTAAATCGAGCATGAATGGCCGCTACCCGATCCCCACCCGCAGCTTCCTCAGCGCCAATAGAAGTCTTTCTCGCCTCCGCCAATTCCGCCGCCAAACCAGCCACCACCACCTCCGAATAAAGCCCGCCCAGACGTCCCAGCAACTCCTCATCACTCAACCCGCCATCAACCATCGGCGGCACCTCCAGTAGAAGGTGAAAATGATTAGACATCACGCAATACGACAAGATCCGGCAGCCAGAAAAATTCTCATACATCCGCATATACATCCGGAACGCCTCGCATTCTCTCTCCTCAAACACAAACCGCCGATCCACCACCCGTGAAACACAGTGGTAGATCACAGGTTTCGTCGCCGATCCCTTCCAACCCGCCAGCCATCTTGACCTGCGCATGTCTCCACCATACCACCGAAATCCTCACAACCAAGCTAATTCTCTACATTTTATCTGTCACCTTGTAATGACGCCGCGGCTGTGCCATCCGTTCCCCGTGACCGCCTGTGCCACCACGCGCCTTTCCGGCCATGCCCGCGCCGTCCTCTTCCACAACGGGACGTGGGGCCAGTGGCGCGAAACCCTGCGCCGGATGCCACGCCACCGCAGGCCCGACGGACTTCTATCCGACACCCGCGTCGCCGCCTCGCTAGTCGATCTCTGCGGCATGGACGTGCTCGACCGCCTCCCCGGCCGCTGGGTGTTCTTTGATCGGGACTTCTCCGAACTCTACGGCGAGTGGCACGAGTGGGGCGGCATGATGGCAAGCAACCTCTACTTCCTGCCCCTGCAATCTGACAGGCCGTCCCGCTCACCACAGCCCCTTTTCAAGCTCTCCGCCACTTGCGGCAACCTGAACACCCGGAAGTACCGCAAGTGAGCCCACAAACGAAACCATGAAGCAACAAACAACATATATGAAACGCACCTACAAACTGATAGCCAGTCGCGGCAACGAGATTGTCTTTGACGACCGTCTCCAAGCCGACAGCCCCCGCGATGCTCGCCGGAAAATGAAGAAACTGCTGGGCCTAGCAAGCCTGAGCGGCCCTCGCCGATTGCGGATTGTGGATTTCGGATTGCGGATTAAAGAGGGCTACGCGACCGACGCGCGAAGAATCGAGGCCCGAAGCCTTTGCTCTGCCGCCCGCGTCTGTGCCGCAGATTGGAAAACTTGGTGTTGCCCGGTCGTCCTCAATCCGCAATCTGCAATCCACAATCCGCAATCCGCAAGCGCCACTTCCGCCGCTACGGCAACCCGGAGGCCACCGCCGCCAAATACGGCATCGGGATCCGCGACCTCAATGCCCGCGCCAGAAGGGAGGCATGGTCATGATCGAGATCCGCAAATACCGCCACTCACGGTTCTGGGCCGTGTATGTGAATGGCGAGTTGCTGGCCGTGGTCGTCTATCGGAAAGGCGCGGTGGCCATCGCCGACATGCTTCTGAGTATTCGCGGCAGAAAGGAGGCCGGTGATGCCGCGTAAGCCGCCAGTCGCGCCAACCTGCTTTGTCCCGTCCTGTCCTGCGGATTTCGTCGGTCAGGCGGGCAAGGTGGCGGAAGTGCTGCTCAGGAAAGCCGAGCGGCTGAAAGCCAACCCCAACCAACCGATCAAGCTCCTGATCTCCGGCGCTCCCGGCATCGGTAAGACGAGCCTCGTGAACCTGCTCGCCCGCACGCTCGCCAGCCACCCCGCCGCCATCGAGGATGTGAGCGGCCGGGAAGTCGGCCTGGACCTCGCCCGCGAGTGGACCCGTTCGCTCGCCTATGCGTCCATGTTCGGCCCGTGGTCTATCAAAGTGGTAAATGAGTTGGACCGCTGCTCGAAGGATGCCCAGGACATGCTCCTCACCTACCTCGACCGCATGAGACCGGGCCACGCGTTCCTCGGCACCACGAACCTCGACCTGACCAGCCTAACGGAACGCTTCCAGACTCGGTTCCAATCAGTCCGCCTCCAGCCACCGGAAAACGAACCTCTCGCGGCCTTCCTCGCCCGGCGCTGGGGCGCTCCTATCGGGATTACTCGCCAGATCGCGGAAGGGGCCAAGGGCAATGTCAGGGCGGCGATGGCGGATTTGGAAATGTGGTTAGGGTGAGGAATAATAGATGATGAATTCTTGAATGTGCCAAGGCTGGAAATAGCGTTGTACAGAGCCTTTTCGCGCGGTCCAACAACGAACGAGGCAGAATTATGAGAAATATGTTGACTGCTCGTTGAGCGTTGGTCTATCACGTTACGTTTTGGATGAAAGCAACCCCACTCGTACTCGTCGCCATCATGGTGCTTGCCGCACCCGCGCGCTCTCAAGAGGTAGAAAGGACAACCTCCCAAGACGGTTCCACCTTGCCCACCACCGAGGGGATTCCCGCTGAATCTGAGTCCCTGCCACTCCCTACGATCAAGTTCACTCCGCCGCCGCCACCCAAGGAAGTTCCGCCGATGGTGGTCAAGGCCGCCACGGTTCTCCAGTTGCCTACCCATCGGATCACCGTTCTGCGCGGTGAGGCCTCCACTCTGCCTGATATTCCGCCTCCACCCGTCAGCCTTCCGCAAATAGCAGCTCCAGCCGGAGAACCTCAATACATGCTCTCATTCGGTGCGACCATTTACGATCACCAATTGAGTCACGTCCAATGGCGGAACCCCAAAACACAGGAAAAGTTCGAAGCATGGTGCGGATGGGACTGGGGTCTATTGTCTCCAATCTCACAAATCGAGCACGAGACAAAATCCCTTCTTTTCTTCCTCTTTCCCTCGAACGTCGATACCGCCAAAATGGTGCGCTTCGGCAGAGCGTTTGAAATGCCTGTCCATCCCGAGGTCCAGGCGGATGCTTTCGTCATCACTAAGGGCGATCCTAACAATCTCGCCGCTCAAGGCATTCTGACAACAATCAGGGATTATTACCTCAAACACAAACCCCGGCTAATCCTGATCCATCAGGCACAGGAAAAATATCAAGCCGATGCCGCCGCGTGGCTCGCCGCCCACCCACCCAAGCCTGAGAGCCACACGTTTTGGCTCAAGCCCCATCGCGGCAGCCGCTACCTCAAGCCAGTGAATGAAGGAGGTGACCAGTGAGACGCCTGGCATTCCTTCTTTTGTGCGTCTCCTGGATACAGCCGCTCCCGGCCCAGGAAAACGGTATTGATCAGTCCTTGGAACTATACAGCTTTCCTGAAGGCGGAAAGCTCATCGTCTGGTATGGATATGTCGGACGCAGCTATTTCGTCCAAGTTTCCGATCCGAATGATCCTCTCAAGAAGTGGACTTGGGCGCCTATTATTGAAGGCGGCAACGACGAGGAGATCAGCCACGAAGTCGAAGGCACCGCAGACAAGGGCTTCTTTCGTCTCCAATATACCGATCAAGTCCCTGGTCCTAACGAAGACCTGGACACGGCGGATTTCGATGGCGACGGCCTGACCAACTGGGAGGAGATCAACATTTATTATACTGATCCTCTGAATCCAGACACAGATGGCGACGGGTTGCCTGATGGCTGGGAGGTTGCAAATAATCTCGATCCAAACGACGCCACCGGGGACAACGGCGCTGACGGCGACCCGGACGCCGACGGATTGACCAATTTGGAGGAGCTGGATAACGACACCGATCCAAACAATCCAGACACTGACGGCGATGGCATTACCGATGGCGGAGAAGTGGATCAAGGAACCGATCCGAACGACCCGGGCGATACGCCGACAGCGGAGTGGTTTATTCTAACTGGCGATCTCGAAGTGGATATTCAGAAGACTCGCACCCGCACAGTCACCATTCCGGCTGGACAAAGCCGGATTATAGCTGTTGTTATTGCCAGCGACGAATACCCAGATTGGACGGGCGACGAATCCGAGTTCAACGATACCCTGACTTGGGATATCCGTCCTACAGGTAGCCAGCCGATGACTGGAAGCGTCGATGTGAATTCGCGCCATACTGAATGGCAAGACGCGGAGTTGCAAGGCCGCGAGACCCATGGATTCTCCCCGGCCTATCTGGAGACCGGAATGACTCTGACGGCACCAGACAACGCCGCTCTCACTGTTGAAATCGAACTTTCCGCGACAAACATTGGCGATGGCACTTTGCCCAGTACAGTACTGGTTGGTGTGCTTCCGGTAATTCCTGTCGAGTTCTTCCCTCAACTTCTCGACGGCGACGGCATCAACATCGAAGGATCCGAAAATCCTCGCACGGCCCCCGGCCAAACCAATGGCATGGCCGAGGACAATCCGGTTGCAAATCACATCGCCCACCGGGAGATGAGAATGCGGATAGTCGATGGAGAGATTATGGAAGGCAAACAACTGACATGGACAATGACCCCGCTCTTCGTGCGGCCCGCTGGTGGCAATCCAGTGTTCCGGAGCGACTGGGTGCATAGTACCACACATCCAAACCGCTATGAGACATCCGGGCATTATGGGGCCTACTGCTTCGAGCCTATCGATCAGGCAAGCGCACACACCGACATTGATGAAGTCGGCGAGTCAGCGATCCGGGCCAACCTGCCTCCCATCGGCTTCAACAAGGGTCGCCTGCGGATCGCCGTTGAAGATTTTCAGGGCGATCCCGCCAAAGTGGCGGACATGGAAGTACCTGCTGTGGTCGTGATCGATCCGGGACATGGGGGGACTGATTCTGGTGCAGTTGGGTCAGACGGAACCACCTTGGAAAAGAATCTCACGTTGTCCTACGGAAACTTACTCAAGGATGACCTTAGAACATTACTCGATGAACGTCAGCCTTTTCATCGGGTCTTGATCACAAGGACTGCCGATGTATTCGTTGACCTTGATCCACGACCAGAAGTTGCCCGGGATGCCGGTGCCGACGTGTTCTTGAGCGTCCACTTCAATTCGGCTGGAGCGACGGCCCGTGGTACTGAAACATTCGTTGAGCGACTTGCTTCGGAGGCTTCTCCAGGAAATCCAGGAGACAATATTAATATTGATGAAGATGAAACATTGGCTGGTCCCGTGAATACCGGCACTGTCAATGCCGTGGCAGCATCCGATACTGGGGCACATGATCGCGGTGTCCAACGGGCTGGAAAGCGCGTCACCCGCGACGTTCTGAATGGTAACACAGCACAATTCCACCCAATGCGCGCAAACTTGGTAGAGGTCGAGTTTATTAGCAATGCAGATGCCCTGTCTTCGCTCACCGGAGCGAACTCAGACGCTATTATCGATGCCTTTGCTGAAAACGCAGCAGACAACATCATCTCTGACATCGAACACCAGCCAGAACCATGAATATCAATCACTTTTTAGCAGCGGTCACATTTTTTGCGCTCTGCGCGTGTGACACAAAGCACTCTCACCAGAGCGCCGATAAGCCAGACCGTGCCGACGGCCAATCCAAGAAACATTCAAGAGATGCTTCTGATCGGCGATCAATGGAAAGTGGGAGCAACGTCTCTATCACATCGCTCCGCAGTTCGGAAATGTTGGCCGTCCTTGGAACTCCAAAACCAACCTGGCTGACCATTGGTGATTCAGTTCAGGCAGTTGCCACATCGGAGCCAAAACAATCTATCCGGAGTAAGAACGTGTGGAAGCGCTCCGGAGCTGAGCAAATAGCAGTTAATGGGAAGGATGTTAGGATTGAGGGTTTAGCACAAGCTGTAACATGGGCATTTATGAGCCCCAGCGGAACACGTATACTTATGGAACGAGGCGATTTGGCAAAAGTTTACACTTTAGCTCCTGATGGAAGCACTAAGCTAAGCGACTCTCAAATTCCTCGGTTGAATTTTGGCGACAAAAATAGATGGTTTCTCACAAGATGGGTATGGATCTCGGAATCCGAAATTCTTTCTGCGCTGAATGAACAAACCCCCGACGGGGATCACATAGCAAGATCGGATCTATACTACTACAATCTTGCCGAGAGCAAACTGTCTAAAGTTCTACTGCCTGATAAGTTCATTGACGCCAATGATCCCCATCTTGAGATTGTTGAATTAGCGGGACGCAGCGTGCTCCTTCGCACTGTCACAAATGAACGTAAGGAGACGTGGGTATCAATTCCCTATTAGGCGAATTGGAACGATTATTGACACCGCAATCGTCCTACTCGCGAGCAACAGTGCAGACGCCTTGATAACCCGTTGATTGTGAACAGGAAATCTATTTACGATGGCGACAAAGTCCCCGGGTCTCCCCACCCCCATCCAAATCATGTGAAAGGTGTTTTTTCAACTTTACACTTTTTTCACGTCGAAAACTGCTAGAAATCGGGCGATTTCCGAGGGGGTGATTCGAGCTGAATTCTTACAGCCATAAGGGATAGAGGCGTTTCTGGCAAGTCGACTGGATGGGGTTTTGGCGATCTAACAGATGTGTAAAGTTAGTAAAGTCGGAGCCCGGAAAGTGTAAAGGAGAGGCGGTTTTTGTGGAGGGACATCCGTGGGCGGCGGAGGTCAGAAATCCGGCTCGTCCGGGAAGAAAATCCGGGGTTGCCACCCGAGTTGCGCCCCGGCGGCCGTGTTCGAGGCGAGGGTTTCTGGCACGTCCGCCGGATGGGCTGCTTGATGCACCACCAGTGGCGCGGCGCCTTCCGAGACGGCTGCCAGCATGTCCATGACCGAGTGGTTT
>CAIQXC010000684.1 GCA_903875675.1 Akkermansiaceae bacterium | reverse complement strand
GACTTACTCTCCAACTCTATCCGCCCACCCGGCGGTTGCTGCTCGCATGGTAACATTTGAGCTTGCTCGACCCCGTGGCGCTTTTGAGGTCGAACACTGAGTCCTAGACTATCGGCCGACGTTACTTCTTCGCTTTCAGGTCGAATGATTTGAAGGCGACCCCGCGCTGATAGGGTGCGTTGAACCAGATCATCTGGCTGCCCTTCACCAAGCGGATATCCACGGGTGGAGTCGTCTGCCAGAGGCCGGCTGTCCAGGGCAGGGCCAGCCAGGCATGGCCGTCTTGGACCGAGCCGACGCTGAATTCCCAGATGGTGGGGCCACCCGTTGTGCCGCTGCTGTCGAGCATGTGCAAACGCACGAACTGGGCTGTCACCGCCGGGAAATCCTTCACGTAGTCGCTACCGATGGTCGTCCCTTCGATGATGGTTTTCCACTCGGTGCCTGCTTTGTACTCGATGACGAATTTGGAGATTTTGCTATAGGCGCGTTCATCGATCATGACGGTGCTGATGAGTGTGGGTTTGCCCAAATCGAGTTCGAGGAAGGCATTTTCCACGCCCAAGCTGCAGGCCCAGCGGGTGCCCGGATTATTGTCCACCGCAAACTGGGCACCCAAGTCTTTCACCTGTCCGCGGTACACGTTGGAGGCCGTCGCTTGCTTGACCGGGGCCATCGCTCCGAACGATCGGACGGAGAGCGCTTGGCCACCATTGATGGTGGCAATCTTGGTGGTCAGCTCGTAGAAACCCGTCTCTGGAACCTCGATTTTGTAGCCGGCCCAGCAGGAAGCCATGCCCTGAGGGAAGAGCAATTGTTTGCCGCCTGCGGTGCTATCGATGAGTGCGACCCGCGGTTCGCCGCCCCAGACGGTGATGCCACCGGTCTCGGCGTAGCTTGAGCCATCGACGTGAATGACGCCGGCGACCGGCTTGTAAGGCGGTTCTGGCTTGAGGATGGGTTTGGTTGCGCCCGGGTCTTTGGAAGACACGACGGCCCCCGAATCCGCGTCCATCTCGCCGAGTTTTTCCGAGGCTGCCAAATCCCGCTTGGTCACCGCCAACGCCTGGGTGATGCTTTTGGCCACCGCCAGCACAGCGGCGCTTTGTTCCTTGGCGGGCATGGCCGCCGCCAGCCAGCGCATGTGTTCCACCTGGGTAAAGGCGGTTGTCAACAAGCGTGCCTCGGTGCCCTCCACGAATTCGCCGCCGGACATGCCTTCGAGGTGGGACGCGTTCCAGCCCTTGCCGTAGGCGACTTGCCAGTGGCCGTCCTTGGCTTTGTAGGCGACGCAGGCATGGGCGGGTTGGCCGACGCCGATGGCCGGGATGCCCCATGCCTGACAAATGAAGACGGACCACGAGGAACGGGGGCCGCATTTGCCGCCGCCGTCGAGCACGGCGCGGTAATCCACGTGGGGCACGGGCGAATTGCGCCGCCAGACGCATGAGGTGGTATCCACGACCTTCTCGTCAATTTTAAAGAGTGGGTTCCAAGTATTGACCATCTCGCGGCCCCACGACAGGTCGGCCTCGGAGGCACCGGAGTTGACGACGAATTGCATGTCCCACACCGTCAGCTGATCGAAGCTGGGAAATAACTCGTGGTTGGCATGGGCCGTCTTGAAATATTTGTAGCGCAGCAGCGGGGCTGTCGGTGTTTTCTGCTGGCCGGATCCGGGAGAACCTGTGCCGGGTGGCCGCAGGGCCGTGGCCATGGCAAGCTTGAGCGGGATGCCTTGCCGTGACTCCGGATCCGCCACGAAGATTTTTTTCCAATTTTCCAAGGTGCCGGTGGCTATGGACCAGCTGTTATCATCGCGCGCCGAAATTTTTACCGGCGTCGCCCCTTCCAGAAACATCTCCACAATCTGCCGGTTGCTCATCATCCAACTCAAAAACGGCTTGTTGGCCGCATCCGCTTTGGCAAAGGCCCCTAACTGGCCGGGACCCACTTTGGCGATGAACTGGCGCTGCGCCAGCACGGCTGCCAGGGCCGGATTCTTGAGCAAGGCGGTGAGCACCGGGTGGGTCAGCTTAGCCGGGTCGCCATGGGCTTTCTGGCCCAGCCAGCCGGAGAGATTGGCAAAATAGCTGGTGAAATCGCCGCTGCTGATCGCTCCGTCGAGCTCCTTGGCACTGGGTTCCCAGGCATGGAGTGGCCCGCTTAGCACGCAACACAAGCCCGCAAAGCCGAGTCCCTTGAAAGATCGAATACAGAAGGAATTCATACGTTGGAATGGAATATCGCCGAAACGCAGGCGGCAGCCCTAATCTTTCGGCCATTTTCAAAAGGTGACCCCTCAGCCCTGATGCAGCCGCTTGCTGGGTATTTTGCGAAATAGCTGTCCAATTTGCGAAATTCTCGAAAATCATCGGGCGCTGGTTCGTTATCCCAGCGGCCGCCCCGCGATCCCAAAAATCAGTCGCTTTCACCTATCGAAAACCCACAAATGAACCCATTGCCTAACATGTATGTCTCGCTGCCGTGGCTGCGTGCCGCATCCCTTGCCCTCGCTCTGTTGGCGGGCCGACAGCCGGCCAGCGCGGAGCCCTTCCGGATCGTCGTCATCCCGGACAGCCAGTGGGCCAGCCAGAAATGGCCGGAGCTCACCAGCAAGATGACGGCGTGGATCGCCGCCAACCGCGAAGCACAGAACATCCGCTACGTCCTTCACGTCGGCGACTCGGTGCAAGAGGGCGGCAGCGAACCCGAGTGGCGCAATATCGATCATGCCATGCATGCGTTAGATGGACGCGTTCCCTACATCATGGCCGTCGGCAACCACGACTACGACCGGATCCACCCGCCCAGAAGCACCGTCATGTTCAACCGGTTCTTCCCGCTCGAACGCTTCCAAAAATTGCCGGGCTTCGGCGGAAACTTTCCAAAGGACCGCAATGACAACAGCTTCCATACCTTCGAGGCCGGTGACAAGAAATGGCTGATCCTGTGCCTCAACTTCATGCCATCAGACGAGGAAATTGTCTGGGGCAATGAAGTGGTGGACAAGCATCCGGACCACCAGATCATCCTGCTCACTCATTCCTATCTCACCCATACCGAGCGTGATGTGGCCGGTAAAATCCTCTGGGAAAAACTCGTTCGCCATCACTCTAACATGTCGATGGTGTTCTGCGGCCACCTGTCAACCGTCCACGCCCGTGCCGAGGGCGACCATGGCAACACCGTGTGCGAAATGCTTTTCGATTGGCAGAACGATGTGGAGCCAGAACCTAACGGATACCTTGCGATTGTGACCATCGACCCCGCAGCGAAAACGATTGCGTCCCGTGCCTACTCACCCGCCCTCGACAAAGGACTGGATGGCGGCCGCAGCGGCACCACCGAGTTCAAGGATGTGCGCTTCCTGTCTGGCAATCCGCCACCTCCTCCGCCGCCCCCTGCTGCCGAACCCCGCCTCGATGCGCTGAAGCAAAAGCTTGGCGACGGCTTCCTCTATGATGCAGATGCTCAACTCAAACTGATTTTTGCCACCAACACCGGGCGCGAGACACTCGCCGAAGTCAAACAGAACCTAACACTACAGACCCGGGCTTTGCAGGCCGACTTATTTGCTGGCGGCTTGAAAGACTATGTGACGGTGGTGTTGCCGCGCGAGTGGAAGGGCTCGGCGCAGGGGTTCTATCAACCGGAAGAACGTTCCATCACCGCCAAAACCGCCGGCATGCAGTTGGTCCATGAGTTCACCCACGCGATGCATTGGGACGACATGCAGGCACATGGCCAGTTCCATCAAAATTGGGTCATCGAGGGCTTGGCCACCTTGTTTGAAAACTCGGATGTCGTTGATGGCCATGCCATTCCGCGGCCGGACTATCGCTTCAAGATGATCAGACGCCTTGTCGAGGGCCATCACCACGTCGCATGGCCAACCTACGTCACATGGAACCAAAAACAGTTTATGAAGGCCCCGGGCAACCACTACAGCCAGGCTCAGTCGATGATGTTTTACCTGCATGCCACCGGCAAATTGAAGGCATGGTACGACGCCTACGTGGCCGGCTTTGCGCAGGATCCCACCGGTGCTGCCGCTTTCGAGCAAGTGTTTGACAAGCCGCTGGCGGAGATCGAGAAAGACTGGCGCGAATGGCTGCTCAAGCAACCCGTCCCGGTGGAACCTTCCCGTGCTTCGGCCGCCACCTCATCCCAACCACCCACTGCCAACCTCTCAACTAACACACCATGAGATATGCTTTCCAGTCAATCGGCCGAAGATCTGCGGGCGGGCTTGTTGGAGTCGGCTCGCCGTGCCTAACCCTCTCGGTATTCGTCGCGCTGGCGCTGTGGAGTGCAGCCATGGCTGTAGCGGACCAGACGCAAGCCCCGTCCGAGCCGCCTGAGGATGGAGCTGCGCGTCTTGCCGCCAGGATTGACAAGTTGCACAAGAAATACGGGGAGGACATGCTCTATGCCGTGGATGAGAAGTTAAAGATCGTGTTTGTGATGGGCACCGACGAGCGCACACTGGCAGAAGTGAAACAGCGCTTGGGTGCCCATGCCGAGGCGTTGCAGCGCGATTTGTTCAAGTACGGCCCCAAGGAATATCTATCGGTGATCGTGCCCCGCAAATGGGCCAACCCAAAGATCACCGGTCATTTTTATCCGGATCTGGTGGATGCCTCCAACATCGGCTGCAACCTGATTCACGAGTTTACTCACGCGCTCCATTACGCAGATCAGCAAGGCCGAAACCAGATGCAACCGGTCTGGCTGATGGAGGGGTTTGCCTCCATGTATGAATCCAGTGAGGTCGTCAACGGCCATCTGGAACCCAAGCTCAACTCACGTCTGGCCGGACTCCAGCGCGAGTTGAAGGAAAACAAGATTCTGCCATTCGCCAAGATGATGGGCTTGGAACACCGCCAGTTCACCAGTCATCACTATGCCCAGGCCAACTACATGTGCCTGTACCTGCACGCCACCGGCAAACTCCCACAGTGGTACGCAGCCTACAACGAGGGCTTCTCCGCAGACTCCAGTGGTGCCGCCGCAACCGAAAAAATCTATGGCAAAAATCTCGACGAAATCCAAAAAGATTGGCTGGCCTGGGTCCTTCAACTCGTCCCTCCGCCCCTCGGCCGCGGGCCGGGAGCGGCGGGCATGGATATGGCCAGCAAGCCATTGCCGGATGCCGTCGAGATCGCACAACTCACGCCTGAAGGTGCCGCCGCCAAGGCCGGCCTCGCCGTCGGCGATGCCTTGGTCCGCGTCGATGGCCAGCGCATCATCGACACCCAGGACCTCGTGCTGGCGCTGGGCCGCCACCAACCCGGCGACTCCGTCAAGGTAGAAAGCCGCCGAGACGGCCAATATCACGAGACAAGCGTCATTTTATCGCCACTGGCCGCCCCTCCGCCTGTCGTTTCCCCATAGCACCGTCGGCAGGCTCAGAACTCAGACGAAGGGGTC
>CAIQXC010000683.1 GCA_903875675.1 Akkermansiaceae bacterium | reverse complement strand
TCCTTTTTAACGCGCAACACCTTGTCGTTGATATGGCGGGTGACGCGCTCTACGTTGTTCATCAGCGCAAATGGATCCTTGAACACATTGCGGTTGATCAATTGGAGGATGTAGCGCCGCAGCGAGCCATCGGCCTGGCGGAGGGTGGCGCTATAGGTGGAATTGATGTGGCCGCTCTCAATTTTTCCGCCGCATACAAACTCCCCCTGCACCGCAAATTGATTGGCAATGGCGGCTACCAAATGCTGGACTTGCGGATCATTGTTTTGCACTAACGTGGGAATGGCGGACATGGCTGTGGTTGGGTTGAGGCACCATGCTAGACAAAACGGCCAACCCGTGGCAAACTGGAATTTCGCCTTTTTCGATCCGACGACTCGCTGAAATATGGGTTTGGGAAAGATGCCACGGATGGCCGGGGCTGCCGGAGAACCCCTCGCCCCGCAAGACCCACGTTGGGTGCGCCTTGGCCACCGGGGCGGCCAAACCGGTCTTTTATGACCCGGCCCGGTCTTCTGTCTTGAGTCTTGTAGCACGTTAGGCTTGTGTCTTCGCCATGTCCCACTGGTTGATCAAATCCGAACCCGAGGTGTTCTCCATCACCGACCTCGCCCGGGTCCGCCGCGAACCTTGGAGCGGCGTGCGCAATTATCAAGCCCGCAATTTCATGTGGAAAGTCATGCAACCCGACGATCTCGCCCTCTTCTATCATTCCAATGCCAACCCGCCCGGCATCGTCGGCATCGCCCGCGTCTGCAGCCAGCCCCACCCTGATCCCACCCAGTTTGACCCTGCCAGCGAGTACTTCGACCCCAAAGCCACTTCCGGGCACCCGCGCTGGTGGCTAGTGGACTTCGAGTACGTTGCCACCCTGCCGCGCATGCTCACCCTCACCGAGCTCAAAACCGATCCCGAACTCGCCGCCATGACCGTGTGCCAACGCGGCAGCCGACTATCCATCCACCCGGTCGCCGCCCACCACTTCGCCCGCGTCTCCCAACTGGGCGGCTGGGATGGTGCCACCCGGCCAATTCCTACGCCTCCCCCACCCCACACGATATCGTTCCCTTGAAAATGTTGAAATAATTTCAACCTCTTGCCCAAACGAACCGTATCGTCCGACCAACTCACCCCGCCGACCTATGCAGATTCCTCCTGACCTCCCACCGTCGCACTCCGCCCCCGGGGTTGTCCCCTCCCCTGCGGCTTGGCATGACTGGCTAGTGGCCCAGGGCCCCAAACTGCTGCTCTTTGCCCGCCAGCAAACCCGCTCCCACGAGGACGCCCAAGACGTCTTGCAAGACGCCTTGGTCAAACTTATCGAAAAACTCAATTCCGGTGACTTCGTCGGCGGCAGCGAATTCTGGATGCCTTACCTCTACACCACCATCCGCCGCCTCTCCATCGACCTGAGCCGCCGCGATGACCGCCGCAAACGCCGCGAGGATAGCGTCATCGCCGATCAGGAAGCCGATCTGGCGGAGGCGTTCCACCCGTGGTTTGAAACCGATTCCTCGGGCGACGAAACCCGCAACCAACTTGAAGCCAGCCTCAAAGAGCTGCCACCGAAATTCGCCGAAGTCATCGTCATGAAAATCTGGGGTGAGCAGACGTTTGCAGAAATCGGCGAAATTCTGGGAATTTCTCAAAACACAGCCGCCTCCCGGTATCGCTATGGTCTCGAAGCACTCAAACGCCAGCTCGGCGGTGCCCGCCGCCGCGGCGACCTCTCCATCTAATCCCCCCCATGTCTGAAGAATTCCAAGCACTCGAAGCCGCCCTCGCAGAATTGCGCCCCGCTGCCCTCGACGCGCGTTTGCTGGCACGGCTCAATGAATGCACCACGGCGGCCCCAACCCCCTTGACCCCTGCGGAGGCCCATTTTGAAACCTCGCTGCGCAACATCCAGCCCGCAGCCCTCCCACCCGGCCTCTTGGCTGCCTTGGAAGCCACCCGCAGCGCCACATCCGGGGCTTCGCGCATCGTTCCTTTCCCACAAATTCACTCCGCTAACAAAATCCCCCGCCACAACCACCGGCCAATGCTCGCCGCCGCCGCCGCCGCAGTCGCCATCCTCGGTGCCGCCGCCGCCTTGTTCATGCCAGACAAGGGCTCTCTCTCCACCGCCTCATCTCACAGCTCATCTCACAGCTCATCTCACAGCTCATCTCACAGCTCATCTCCCGCGTCCCGTCCGCCCACTCCTCCACAAGCGCCCTCCACAGCTCCCATCGCCCCCGCCAACCAAAATTTCGCCCCCACCACGTTCCATACCGACCTCAGTCAGGCCAGTGATGTCGGCGTCCTTTGGCAATCGCAAAACCAAGCCCAGCGCGTCGTCAAAGCCATCTATTGGGACCGTTTCACCCTTGTCAACCCCGAGGGCCAGCAAATCGAATACGAAAAACCCCGCGTCGAATATATCCTCGTCCCGGAAAATATCGACTAAGCGGGTTTTTTTAAACAATCCGCGCAACTACTACGCTTCTAGTATGAATGCCATGAAAGCCACCCTCTATCCGTTCATCCCCGCCGCCTTCGCTGCCCTGCTGGCTCCTCAAGTTATAGCCATCGAGCCGCCCGCAGACAACACTCCGCCACCTCCAACCGTCGAAGCTGCTGCTGCCCCTGCCGAGCATGCGGCGGCCCCTGCCGCCGCCCAAGCCACGCCGTATTTGGGCATCGGCAGCTGGGATGTGCCCGACGTGCTCGCCGCTCACCTCGGTCTCAAAGCGGGTGAGGGGATTGTCATCCGTGCGCTTGATCCAGAGGGGCCCGGTGCCAAGGCGGGCCTCGCCGAGCACGACGTCATCACCCGCATTGGTGGCCAGGCGGTCGGCTCACACGACGATCTGATCAAAGAGATTCAGAGCCACAAGACGGGCGATGAAATCACCGTTGATCTCATCCACCAAGGCAAGCCTGCCACCAAATCCATCACTCTAGCCGCCCGCCCTGATCGAGGCGGCGTGGCTGCCGCCCCCCAAGGATTGGACACATTGATGCTCAACGGCATGCCGCAGGAACAAGCCAAGGGCATCCGCGAGGCCATCGAGCGCCAACTGCGCGCCATGCAAAACGGTGCCGTGCTTCCTCAAGCGATCCCCGGCAATAACCTGCCAAAAATGGGCGACGCCATGAAGGAAATGCAAAAACGCATGGCCGATGCCATGAAAAATGGCATGGTGGTGCCCGGCGGTCTGCAAGTGGTTCCCGGTGGCGGCGTGCAAATTCAAGGCAGCGCCATTTTCCGTATGGCCGATGACCAAGGTAGCGTCGAAATGAAATCGGCTGACGGCGGCAAGGAAGCCACCATCCGGGACAAGGACAACAAAGTGACTTGGTCCGGCCCCTGGGATACCGAGCAAGACAAAGCCGCCGCCCCGCCCGCAGTCCGCTCCCGCCTCGAAAAACTCAACATCGACAACAACTTCAATGGCGGCGGCCTGCGCCTCCAATTCGACGCAGGCGGTGCTGCCGAACTCATCGCCCCAATGCCCGATGCCCCGGACGCGCCCGAAGAAGACGCCCCGGACGAGTAATCCCGCCATCGTGCGCGAAGCCGGCCACCTCCATCGTGCGCCCCCCTTCAGAAGCTTTTCCCAAGATCTTTGCGCTTGCCGCACGCAACACTTGCCAAGCGACAATTAGAGGCTTGTGCTTGGCGGCCCAGTCAGCTAGCCATATCCATGCTTGACGAAGTCCGTGCCCTGTTGATCCTCCAAGACCGTGATCGCCGCCTGATGGCGCTGGCCAAAGACCTTGAAAAACTTCCCATCGATGAGGCCCGCGCCAAATCCAAACTCGCCGGCGATGAGGCCGCCGTCAGCAAGGCTCATGATGCCCTGCTCGCCGCCGAACTCAAGGTGAAGAAGATCGAACTCGATACCGAAACTCGCCGCACCACCATCAAGCGGCTCAAAATCCAGCAATTCGAAACCCGTAAAAACGACGAGTATCAAGCGTTCAACCACGAAATCGCCCGATACGAGAAAGAAATCGACGGATTCGAAACCCTTGAATTGCAGGCCATGGATGCGGTCGATCACTGTCGGGAACTCCACCAAGCCGCCAAGGCAGCTCTGGCCCACACGCAAAAACTCATCGCCGAGGACCTCGCCTCCATCGCCCAGCGCCAACAGCGCATGCTGGCCGAGCAGGCCGAGGTCAGCGCCGATCGTGCCAATCTCGCCAGCAAGGTTCCGGGCTCCGCCCTGCCGCTCTATGAACGCCTCATGCGCACCAAACTCGGCCTCGCTGTGGCCCCCATGGCCGACAATCGTTGCGGCGGCTGCCACATGAAGGTGATCGCCTCCACCGCCATCAATGCTCAGGCCGGTAAAGAACTCGTGCAGTGCGAAAATTGCGGCCGCATCCTCTACATGGCGGACTGATCCCGCCAGCCCATCACCCTCGGTTCACCCCGAAACGGCGCTCGAGTTCGCTCATTCCAAACTCGCTGAGCGTCGGACGGCCTGCCGGAGTGCAATAGGGCAGTTCGCAGGCAAACAAGTCAGCCAGCAAGCATTCAACTTCCGCCAATTTCGGCGTAACCTGCGCCGCCGCCCGCCTTGCCAATAATCGCGCCAAGCGCTCGAAGGCAAAACGCATTCCCGGCGCAGCTTCGTGTAGCAGCTCATCCATCAACGCCCCAAGAAACGCTCGCGGATCATCCACTGGCAAACACGTCGGCAAGCACCTCACTTGCAGGGTGTTGCCACCAAAGGCTTCCACCTCAATGCCCGCCTCCGCCAAGGCCATGCGTTCGCGCAGCACCAGATCCAAGTCCCGCGGGTCCAATTCGAGCAACACTGGAACTAACAGACTCTGCGTCTCTAACATTCCCGAGCGCTCCTTGAGCAATTTCTCATAATAAATTCGCTCCCGCGCCGCCTTCGGATCAAACAGCACCAGTCCATCCTCACTTTCCATCACCACTAACCGATGGTGCAGCATCCCCATCACTCGAAACACCGGAGCAGATCCCATCGTCACGTTATCCCTCGCCACGCGTCCAGCCCCCGTCCCTACGGATCCTAACTCATTCCCCGGCACCGTTGCTGACGCAACTGCCGGCAGTGACAACTCCCGCTGCATCCGATTCCGCCATGGACGCGCCACCACCTGCCCGCCTCCCTGCAGCGGCGGCCTATGACCGTCGTCTTGTTGCAGCGGCGGCCTATGACCGTCGTCTTGTTGCAGCGGCGGCCTGTGACCGTCGTCAGTCGCCGACCCGCGACTCGGTTCGATGCGTCGGATCGTTGGCTGAGCCACGGGTTTCAACCCGGCGAGGACTGCCGCCAAGATGGTTTCCCTCACGTCTATCGGCCGGTGAAAACGAACTTCTCGCTTGGCCGGGTGGACGTTCACATCCACCAGCGCTGGCTCGATATCGATCCATACCCAGGCCGCAGGGTAGAGTCCGTCGGCCAAGGCCCCGCGAAACCCCTCTGCCAAGGCGCGGGCAATCACAGTATCCTCCACCGGACGTCCGTTCAAAATCACAAACTGATGATGCCGCCCTTTGCGGGCATGCGCAGCTGGCAGGACAAAACCCTCCACGACCAGACCGTTGGCGTGGGTGACAGGCAAGGCGATCAATTCCTTAGCAAGCTCTGTCCCGAGAAGTTGCCGCACTCGATCCACCGCCCGCGCCACAGGTGCCAGATCAAATACCTCACGCTCATCCCGCCGCAGGCGAAAACGCACCCCGGGAGCACCCAGCGCGTGAAGTCGCACCTGATGCTCCACATGCGCCGCCTCGGTCGATTCCGCCCGCATGAACTTGCGCCGCGCCGGCATGTTAAAAAACAGTGCCTTCGCCTCAATCATCGTGCCTGGTGCGCAGCCCGCCTCCCGCACATCTCGCAATTGCCCACCTTCCACCATGATCTCCGTGCCTGCCACCGCTCCAGCCTCCCGCGTCACCATCCGAAACCTCGACACACTCGCTATGCTCGGCACCGCCTCCCCACGAAATCCCAATGTCCGGATCGCCGCCAAATCCCCGGCATTGCGCAGCTTGCTAGTCGCGTGCCGTTCCAACGAAAGCAGCGCGTCTTCCCGCGACATCCCACAACCGTCGTCGCTCACCCGGATCAAGGCCGACCCACCGCGATCCACATCCACGCGTATCTCACCGGCTCCCGCATCTATGCTATTCTCCACCAACTCCTTCACAACCGAAGCCGGGCGTTCCACGACCTCACCTGCTGCCACTTGGCTCGCCAGTATATCAGAAAGCACTCGGATTTTCGCCATCGCCCCGCGATCTAAACCCCTCCACTCCTGTTTTCCAATCCCAATCCACTTTTCATCACGTCACATCATCCATGAAACCTGTGCCCTTTGCATCGGAGGGAATATTTGCAAACCTAGCCAATTGCGCAACGTACCTCACAAACCTCTGCCCACTTTGCCAATCCACCCATCGCTCCGCCCTCTCATGAATCCCGCTCCAAACCAACCTGCCTGCCCGTACCGCCGCCGGCTCGCCTGGTTAGCTTGCGCTGCCCTCGGCATCGCCACCACCGGTGTCCGCGCCGCCGATGCGCCACCACTCCCGGGCCAGCCGGTCCAGTCGGTCTGGTTCACCACCGGCCCACTGCCAGCCAGCGGTTTCAACGAGGCGTTGTTTCCTGAAACCGGCGTCGATCTGAAGGCCACCACTGGCGATGGCAAGCCGCTGTGGACGCCCAAGCCAAAATGGCTCGACGGCACCACTCAGGGACTCTCGACGCTGGACGGCTCCACCACCTATCTGTTTCGAACGATCCAATCCCGCGACGCCGCCAAAATACCCGTCGGCTTCGGCAGCGAGGGCGGCGTCGAGGCTTGGCTCAACGGTAAGAAAATCTTTTCTAACAAAGGACCGCACGCCATGGTGCCTAACCAATTCAAGATTGTCCTCGAACTACAGCCCGGCGCAAATGACTTGCTGGTGAAGGTGTTCAGTCATGCCGGCGGCTGCCGATTGTTTTTCTCCGGCCTTGCCGCGCCCACTCTCGCCGTGAACACCCCGTGTAACGCCTTGCGCCTCTCCATCCTGGAACTCAAGGCCAAATTCGGTGCCAAATACCCATCGGCTCAGGCGTTGCTCGAGCAACTCGCACCGCTGGAAACCGATTACACAACGCTCGCCGCCGACGCTAACAAAACAGCCGATTGGCAGGCACGCTTCGATGCCCTCCAACGCCAGGCGCTGGTGACCGACAACCCCTACATCGACTTCACCGAAATTCTCGCCGTGCGCCGCGAACGCAAAAACCTCGGCCTGCCCCAAAACTGGCAGGGCAATTCCAGCATCAAACCCCGCATCGATAACGAATTGCTGCGTTTCGAAGTCAAAGGAAACGCCCCTCCCACCACAGTGTACAAACCGGCCGAACCTTGGTTTGTCGGCGACGTCAATCTGCACTTCGATGCCGATCGACTGTTGTTTTCTTCCATCGGAAACAACAACCGCTGGCAGGTCTTCGAGTTGAAGTTAGGCGAAACCACCCCGACCTTGGTCACTCCAGACAAGGATGCAGACATCGACAACTACAACGGCATCTATCTGCCGGACGGACGCATCATCTTCGATTCAACGTCCTCGTTTGTCGGCGTGCCTTGCGTCGGCGGGGCCGATTACGTCGCCAACCTGCACCTGCTCAGCGCCGATCGAAAATCCGTCCGCAGGCTGTGCTTCGAGCAAGATAATGACTGGTATCCGGCACTCATGCCCGACGGGCGGGTGATGTTTCTTCGCTGGGAATACACTGACTCAGCCCACTACTTCAGCCGCGTCCTGATGTCCATGAACCCGGATGGAAGCAACCAAATCGAGTACTACGGGAGTAATAGTTACTGGCCTAACAGCACATTCTACGCCAAACCCCTGCCCGGCCAAACCGGCAAATTCGTCGGCATCGTCTCAGGCCACCACGGTGCCCCGCGAATGGGCGAAATGGTATTGTTTGATCTAACCAGCGGCCGCCAGGAAAACTCCGGCGCACGGCAACGCATCCCCGGCTATGGCAAACCCGTCGAGGACAAAATCCAAGACCAGCTCACCGGCGACTTTTGGCCGAAGTCGCTCCATCCGCTACCCATCGCCGACAAGTACTTTCTGGTGGCCAGCCAACCCCGAAGCAACGCCAACTGGGGCATCTATCTGGTGGATGTGTTCGACAACCGGGTGCTGTTGCGCGAGGAGCCCGGCTACGCCTATCTGGAGCCCATCCCGCTGCGCAAAACCCCCACCCCGCCGGTCATCCCAGACAAGGTTCGCCTGAATGAGAAGACCGCCACCGTGTCCATCCAAGACATATACACCGGTCGCGGCTTGCCCGGTGTGCCGCGCGGCACCGTCAAGGCACTTCGCGTCTATCAATACGAGTACTCCTACCGCAATATGGGCGGCCACTACTGCATCGGGATGGAAGGCCCGTGGGATGTTAGGCGTCTGCTAGGAACTGTGCCGGTCCAGCCCGACGGCTCTAGCTATTTTGAGATTCCGGCCAACACCCCGGTGTCATTGCAACCGCTCGATGCCGAGGGCAAAGCGTTGCAACTCAAGCGCAGTTGGATGGTGGGCATGCCCGGCGAGCATGTCTCCTGTGTCGGTTGCCACGACGATCAGAATAGCGGCGGCACCGCTCCGAAGCTCACCGAGGCGGCGCAACTGCCCCCTGCCAAATTGCAACCATGGCATGGCCCGACCCGCGGCTTTAGTTTCATCCGCGAAGTGCAGCCGGTGTTAGACAAATACTGCGTCGGCTGTCACGACGACAAGCACCCCGAGCGGCCGCGCTTTGATGATGCGAGCGGTCATTTCCCCAAATCCTACAATGCCTTGCATCCGTTTGTGCGGCGCAACGGCCCCGAGGGCGACTACCACACGCTCACGCCGCTGGAGTTTCATGCCGACACAAGTGACTTGATCCAGATGCTCCAAAAAGGGCATTACAATGTGAAATTGGATGCCGAGGCATGGGATCGGATCATCACGTGGATCGATCTGAATGTGCCAGCTTTGGGCACTTGGCACGAGGTTGGCGGCATTCCCAAGGATTTCGAAAAGCGCCGCCATGAAATGCTCAAGCAGTACGCTGCCATCGACGAGGACATCGAAGCGATCCCCAATCCTTATGTGAAAACCGAAGCATTCATCCAGCCGCCACCGATGCCGCCAAAGCCACCCGTGCCCGCCGTGGCTAACTGGCCGTTCTCTGTGGAAGAGGCGGCCCAAATGCAAAAGTCTCTGGGCACAACGGAAACGAAACTCGACCTGGGCGATGGCAAAGTGCTGGAGCTCAAGCGCATCCCGGCGGGAGAGTTCGCCATGGGCGATATCAACGGTTATCCCGACGAGTATCCGGTTTCAAAAGTCGCCATCCGCAAACCCTTCTGGATGACCACCACCGAGATTTCGTTAGAACAGTACCAGCAGTTCAACCCTCAACATGCCAACGGCTACTACGACATGCACTACAAGGACCAGGTGAAGCCGGGCTATCTGATGGATTTCCCCGAGCTTCCAGTCATCCGCGTGACCTGGAACGAGGCCATGGACTTCTGCCGCTGGCTCTCACAACGCAGCGGCAAACATGTCACCCTCCCCACCGAAGCCCAGTGGGAGTGGGCCGCCCGAGCCGGCAGCCCCACCCCACTGTGGTACGGCGATTTGGATACCGACTTCTCTCAACTCGCCAACCTTGGTGACGTTTCACTCAAGAAACTCGCTGTCAGCGGCGTCGATCCGCAGCCGATCAAGAACCCGGGGAAGGACGTGGACTTCGTCCCAAAAGACGAGCGATTCAATGACGGAGTTCTGCACTTGGCTCCTTGCGGCCACTATCAAGCCAATCCTTGGGGCCTCAAGGACATGGCCGGCAACGTCGCAGAATGGACCCGAAGCACCTATCTGCCCTACCCCTATCAAGCCACAGCAGATGCGCCTGAAGCCAACCCGGCAGCCAAGAAATCCGTACGCGGCGGCTCATGGTACGATCGGCCGGTGCACGCCCGCTCCGGCTTCCGCCAAGCCTATTCGGCCTGGCAGAAAGTCTCCAACGTCGGCTTCCGCATCATCGTCGAAGACTGATTAAGCTCTACCCTTTTTCGAATCAGGATGTCGTGACTGAATACCCGCTTGTTAATTACCAGCATAAATCTCTGAACAAAAGTTGTCTAATTGATGCTTTTGCGTTGGGATTGCACCGAGCCATTCCAATGAAGTGGAGCGGCCGCTGGACCTTGAAGACATCGCCACGGTTTGTTAGATCACGGCGTCGAATTAGATGCTGATCCTAACTTGCGAGCGAAGTCGCGGGTTTTCCGACGGTGAATTAGCCTCGATCCAAAGCCTTCAGCGAGTGCTCGGTGGCTTGCTGGCGTCTCGTGTCGCTGTCACGGGTCACAGGGCAGAGGTATGAGGCCCGTGCGTTCGGCGACGAACTGGCACGCATCAATTTCCTGCCGGAAAAATGCCGGAAACAGGCGGTGGCGGAGATGATTGACTGCGCCCGCAGCAAGGGGGTTGATCTCTCGCGGCCAGCCCTCGGCGTGACGCCCTGACTTGTGCCGCGCACGACCGGCGGACTCGCGCCAAGGACTATTTCTCGGACTATATAGGCAACGAACAACGCAATCCCGGATAGCGGGCGAAGCCCCGGTCGAAGGTGATCCATTCAAGACCATATTCAATGGCCAGTGCGGCATGATAGGCATCGGGTACCAGATTTCCCCGTGCATCGGCGGATCTGCAGAGTTCCAGAAAAATCTCCCAGTGGCTAGCCCCGGGCCGGACGATGGTGACCGCAGATCGGCCTCGCAGATCGACTACGAATTCCACGGCTTGTTTGAGTGGCGTCGGAGTTTTGAAGATCTTTGGATGAGTAACCACACGCACGAAGCCGGAAAGCACGAGATCAGAGAGAGCGATTCCAGGAGGTTTTCGCAACTCTGACTCCAGCCACGGGCGTATGGCGTTGTGCTGCTCAGCATCCTGCCGGTGCGCTGCCACAAGGATGTTGACGTCGAGAAGCTTCATGATCGCTCCATCATATCGAGGAGTTCAGAGGAATTGCGGAGATCGACCCCGGCTTGCAGCCCATCGCCGCGAAAGGTCTTCAAGGGAGCATTCGATTCGGCAGGGGAGCGTTCACCGGCGCGGAGCAATCCCAGACGCAAGGCGTCATTCAGCACCACCCCTAGCGTGTTTTTCCTTTGCCGTGCGAGGGTTCTCGCCTCCTCCAGCAAACCATCCTCAATATCTACAGTCGTTCTCACGCATCAAAGCATCAATATGCCGCATCATGATGTCAAACGTCAAAATTCAGAAAATAAGCGGCCAGACATCAATGCTTTTATCTGTCACCATGGATTATCATGGATTATGATGGAAGAGTCTCGTGGGCAACTGTCGAAGGCCGGATCTGCATTCGCAATTCATCGACCTTTGACATTCAAGGACTCTAGCGAAATTTTGATGGAGTGGGCGGTGTCCACAGTTTCGCCTGAAGTGCCAAGAGCGCTTGCGGGGCTGGGGTTTCCTTGGCGGTGGCCGGGCGGTGGAGCCGGGCCGTGGGCGGTCCGATCTGATGGAGGTGGCGGGTGGCAGCCCGGTTGCTGCCAGGGGTGCCACCGAAGAGCGCCACCTTGACCTCTTTTGCGGCGAACATCTCAGGAGCGGAATGACCGACCCCGCGAGTCTCGATTTTGCGCCAGTTGAAGGCCCATTTTTTCTTGGCGGCGAGTTTTCGGGCCATAGTGAAACATGCGCGACCACGCTCGACGCGGCTCTGTCCTTGTAGCATGGCCGTGGAGGAATCGTCGAAATTGGCGATAGCAGCGGTGTCGCCGGTTCCGAGATAGAGGGTGAGAGGGCTGGCCAGGTAGCTGCGCAGCACCTCGTCTGAGCTGAGGTGCGGGGGGAGGCCGCCGAACCCGTAGCCGTAGGGCATCTCACGGGTCGGAAATAACAACGAACTGGGATTAGCGACCACGATGCGGCTCGCCTCCCCAGGTGAGAAGGCGGCCATACGGGCGAGAAATTGCCCCCCGGCCGAATGCCCGATGAGGTAGTAAGGCAGTTCTGGGCGGCCCTCAATGTCGCGCACATGGGCGACCAAGCGGTGAACGATGGTGTACGTCCATTGGGCTTGGGGCTGGGCTTTGCCCTTGAGCAACACGCCGCCGCGCTGATAGCGCTCGCTGGTGAAGCGGCGCTGGTCAAACTGGGGTGCGACGACCATCACCTTGAATTTTTCGGCCATGCTGATGGCGTGATTGCGGTATTCCTCGGCATTGCGGTCCACACCGTGGAATACCACCAATAGCGGGCCGTTCACATAGCCGGATGGCTTGTAGGTGAAGGCGGTAATCGGATTGGAGGCAGGCATGGTGATGCAGGCGGAGCCTACTGGCAGCGGCCTTGCCGTCGTTGCCGACACCCCTTGGAGGGATCCGAGCAGGGTTGCGAAGAAGAGGGTGAGTATTCTCATGGGTGGGTAAGGGAAGGGGCTAAGGCAGTGCTGATGGTTCTGAGATTGGATCCGGGTTGGAAAACCCGATGATACGCCCGACAGAATGACTTACAAACGATTTTTGAAAGAATTACGTAAGCACTGGAGTGGATGGCAGGATTCGAGTTTCGTCGGCATTGGAGGGAGGGTGAATTTGGGGATTTTCAGAAGAGCCTTGGCAAGACAGGCGTGGATGTTATGCTCCCGGTTGAAGATATGTCATTCTTATGCATGCCAACCTAAAGAAAAATTTCCTAGCAACCTTGTTGCTGGGCCTCGGAGCGATACTGGCCAGTGCCTGGGCAGCGCCGGGCCAAGCTGTTGAGTGGATGGTGGATGGCGAAACGCTTGAGCCATCGACGACGATTGAGGTGCGTTTTGACCGGGATATGGTGGAACAGGAGGAAGTGGGCACGGCAGCCAAGCCAGTGCTGGCGGTGGAGCCGGCGTTGCCTGGGGTGTTCACCTGGCTGAGTCGGCGCAGCGGCGTCTATGTGCCATCGGAGGTGCCTGGGATGGGAGTGGCCTTTACTTTCACGTTGGTGCCTGGGCTCAAGGATGCACGCAATGAACCCGTGAAGGCGTCGCTGCATGCCACCCTCAAAACGCCCACATTTGATTTTTTTGAATTGAACCGCAACGGAAACGAAGAGACACAGCCGGTTCCAGAGCACCAACTGACGCTGAACCGGGACGTGAAATTGGAAGGGGCGGCGGAGTTGTTCCGCTACGTCGCCGACGACGGCAAGTCCGTTGCGGCCTTGGTGAGCTATGCCCAAAGATTCCAATATTTTTACGGCAACAAGGACACGGAAGATTGGGAACGGCGCTGGCGGCTCTCAAGAGTGGCGAGCCCGCCTGCCGAAGAAGACGCAGAGAAATCCGATGGCGAAGACGAAAACGCCGAGGCCCCGCCGGTGAAAAACCGCCTCATCGTCAAGCCGTCATCGCCGCTCGCACCAGGACCTCTGTGGCGGCTTGAGATCAAGCCGGGTCTCGAATCACTCACGGGTGGCTATCGCATCGCCGCCAAGCATTTGATCAAAGTCGGCCGCGTGCTGCCGTTCACTCTCGCGCCACTGGCCACCTCGAGCTACCTCAACGGTGGCCGCCAACTGACGCTCGAATTTTCCGATGACCTCGCACCCGACGTGAGCGAGGAGAGTGCGGGAAAGTTTTTCCGGATCAGCCCGGAGGTCAAGGGTCTGCGCTTCGACCAAGGGTGGCGCGGGCTGACGATTCGGGGCGAATTTGAGCGGGATACCGAGTATCAGCTAGAGATTGATGCCTCGCTGTTATCGCAAGGAGGTCTGCCGCTGGCGGGCAAAGCCACCCGCAGCTTCAGATTCGCCCCGGTGAGTCCCCGCCTCTATCTGCCAGAGATTACCGGCCACCAGCGCGTTGACGGCCAACGGAAATTTCCTGTGCGCTCGGTGAACTTGAAGGCGATGCGGGTGATTGCCCGGCTCGTTGCGCCGGCCAAAGCTGCCCAAGCGGTGGCGGCGTTTGATCATTATCGGGACGAGCGCGAGCACGATCCGGAGGAACCCTATCGGGCACTGCCCGCCGGTCTCATCGAGGGCCGGGTGATCCTCGACCGCGAAATCGCCTTGCCCGAGCCACAGACGGATGCCCAGCAAGACAGCTCCCTCGACTGGACTGAATTGCTAGGTCCCGGACAGGCCGGGATGATTTTCCTAACCATCGAGGGCAAGCCGATGACTGGGGTCGGCGGCAAGAAGCGTCCCTGCGCCCAAGCGCTGGTTCAATTGACCGACTTCGGCGTGTTGTGGAAAAAGGCTGGCGGGCAACTTGCAGTCACCGTTTTTTCGATGGCCAGCGGCAAGCCTGTAGAAGGAGCGCAGATTGAGTTGCTAGACGAGGGGTTCAAACGGCTCGCTGTGGCCGAGAGCGCGGCGGATGGCAGCGTGGTGCTGCCGCCCGGGGCCAAGCCCGGCTGGCTGGTGGCGAGCCGCGGCGGGGATTTGCACGTGATGCGCGTCGGTTGGCATGGCGAGGAGTTGTCGATGGCGGGGTTTCGCCAGCCGCTCCGTTACGATTCTTGGGATGCGCCGGAGCGCCCGTCGCCACCATTGCGTGCTCTGGTTTTCACGGATCGTCCGATTTATCGCCCCGGCGAAACCGTCCACGTCAAAGGACTGGTGCGCCAAGCCGGTGCCGACGGCCTCGCCATCGCGGCGGGGCTCAATGGCAGCCTGACCTTCAACGCGCCGGGCGACCATGGCCGTGAAATCGCCATTCGCACCGATGATCGCGGGGCCTTCGACACCGAAATCGTCCTCGATAAATTCACCACCGGCTACCACGGCGTGCGGCTGGTTTTCCCGGACCACGAGGACGAGTCATGGGCGGGCGGATGCTATGCGGCATTTCAAGTTGCCGACGTCCAACCGAATGCATTCGAGGTGAGCCTGGCGGTGGCCGAGCGATTCGCCCCCACCGCGCCGGTGGTGGCGGAGGTCGCCGCCAAGTACCTTTTCGGATCCGCGTTGGGTGAAAGCCAGGTGCGCTGGACCCTCCAATATGCGGCAGGTGAATTTGCGCCCGCCGGATTTGAGGAATTCACCTTTTCCGACCTTCACGCCGCCGGCCAGAAATCCCTGACCCTTCGCGGCCAGGAAAAACTCTCCGCCACGGGCAGCTTGTCCATCCGACCCAACCTGCCTGCAGCGGCGGGCGCCCCCGGGCGCGGAACGCTCACCGTCGAGGTCACCGACGTCAATCAACAGACGGTCACCGAGAGAGCGTCCTTTGCCAGGGATGCCTCAGATTTCTACATGGGCCTCAAACGCCCGGACTTGGAAGTGCTCGGCCGCGCCGACGACATCATCGCCTGCGCCGTGGCGGTTAGACCCGACGGCGAACCGCTGCGCGAACCCGTTGCGGTGAAAGCTGAGTTGCTGCGCCTGCGCCACGAAACCGTCCGCGTGCAAGGTGCCGGCAACGCCGTCTCGTTTCGCACCGAGACCAGCGAGGAAATCGTCGCCACCGCCGAGGGCCGGACGCTGCTGCCCGAACACGGCACATCCGGCTGGCAACTTCCCGCTGGCGAGAGCGCCCGCTTCAAGCCGCAAGGCTCCGGCCAGTACCTCCTGCGCCTGAGCGCCAGCGACGCCAAGGGCCGCCCGACGAGCGTCAGCTACGACTTCAATGTTGCGGGTGAAGAGGCCATCGCATGGGATTATCGCAATCCCGCGCAAGTTGAGTTGGTGCCCGACAAACTCGAATACCAGCCCGGGGACATCGCCCACATCCTGGTGAAAACCCCGATTTCCGGCGAGGCCCGGGTGAGTGTTGAACGCGGGTCGCGTGTTCTGCGCAGCCTGCACCCCCGGCTTGAAGGCAACGCGCCGGTTATCGAAATTCCGATTGAGGCTGGTGATGCCCCGAACGTGTTTGTGTCGTTGGTATTGATCCGCGGTGCCGAGCAGAGTACCCGGCGCTTCAAGTCGCCGGACTTCCGCTACGGCCTCTGCCAATTGCACGTCACCAATCCGTCCGCACGCCTCAACGTTGTTGTCACGCCGCGCTCAGCCACCGTCGAACCCGGGGACGAGATCGCTGCTGATCTGCGCGTTCGCGACGCCAATGGTGCCGCCGTCGCCGATGCCGAAGTCACGTTCTTCGCAGTGGACGACGGCCTGCTCGCCTTCACCGGATACGTGCGTCCGAAGCCCCGCTCCGTCTTCGAATTGTCCTTCCCACTCGGCGTCCGCACCGGCCTGTCCCTCTATCAACTGCTCCCGGAAGACCCCGCCGACTGTGGATTTTCGAATAAGGGCTACCTGATTGGCGGCGGCGGCGGCGATGGTCCCAGCCCGAAACTCCGGCGCGATTTTCCCGGCACGGCTTGCTGGTTTCCCGCGCTGCGCACCGATCGTGAAGGCAATCTAACGGTCAAATTCAAGGCCCCGGATGCGCTCACCCGGTACCGACTGGTGGCGGTCGTCCATGCCGGGGCTAACCAGTTTGGATCGGGCGAATCCGCCGTCAGCCTGCGCAAGCGCTTCATGATCCTGTCCGCCCTCGGCCAGATTGCCAACGTAGGAGACGAAATCACGGTGCGGGCCGTGGTTCGCAATGAAACTGGCGCGAAAGGCACGGCGGAGGTGGCTCTCGCCCTCGACGCGACGGCCGAACCGGCGAAAGCGCCGCTCGTCGCCAAACTCACCCTCGAGGATGGAGCGGCGGCCACAGTGGATTTCCCGGTGCGCATGCGTGCCATGGGCGATGCCTCATGGAAATGGACGGCCCGCCTCGAGGCGGACGGCAAATCCTACGATGACGCGCTCGCCGCCACCTTGAAAGTCGGCTCTCCCGCTCCCGTGTTGAAGGAAACCTATCTGAGCGACCTCAATGCCACATCCAACAATCTGCTAGCCGGGGTGAACCCGCAATTGATAGAGGGAAGCGGCTCGCTGCGGGTGACGCTTTCCAACACCCGGCTTGCGTCATTGCGGGAGACGAGTGCCGCGCTGCTAGAATATCCTTACGGCTGCGCGGAACAGACCGTCTCGGCTCTGGTGCCGTGGATCGTCGCCGGGGACCTCTCCCCGGTTCTGCCAGAAGTGGTTAGAACCAAGACCGCTACCCACGAGGCTATCCAAACCGGCATCGACAAACTCACCAAACTGCAAACCCGGGACGGCGGCATTGGCTACTGGCCAGGTGCTCATGAAGCCAGCCTGTTCCCCAGCGCCTACGCCGTCTTGGCTCTCGGCCTGTTAGAGCGCCAAGGCGAAGCGATGCCTGCGAAGTGGCCCGAACTCCTCAAATACGTCAGCGGCCAACTGCGCGGTCTCGGGGCCAAGCACCGGGAAGCCGCCCTCGACGATTATGCCCTCGCGCTTTTCGCCCTCGCCGCAGCTGGCGCGTCGGAGCCCGCCTATCACGAGAAATTGTTAGCACGGCGTGCAGGATTGTCCCGCGAAGGCCGCGCCTTGCTGGCCTGCGCCATGACGGTGACGAAGGGATCGGCAAAAAGCATCGCCCTGCTGCTGGACCCTCGTACGCCAGCGCCGGAGGCTGGATCGTGGTTTGGCAGCGCGACTCGGGAGCGTGCCGCTCTACTGTTAGCCTGGAGCGGCTTCAAGCCCGCCGATCCGGAGGTCGGCCGGTTGGCGAAGGAATTGCTAGCTGAGCGCCGCAACGGGCGTTGGCGGACGACCCAGGAAAACGCATGGGCGCTGCTCGCTCTCAGCCGATATTTTGCCACCGTCGAACGCGAGGTCAAACCCGTCAATGCAACTCTGGTCAAGGCCGGTGCCGCCACTGAAGTATCTCTAACCAAAGATCTGCTGGCGCAAACCTCGCAATTCACATTCGCCGCAGAGGCACCGCTCGGTCAGGTCGAGGTGAAAAACCCAAAACAAGATGCGCTTTTCGGCGAGGCGAGCTTTGTCGTCAGGCCGTCGCTGACCGAGCAACCCCGGCAGGACCGGGGATATGCGGTGTCCCGTGCCTATCAAAAAATTGCCAATGACGGCTCGTTGCGTGATGCCACCGGTCTGGAAGTTGGCGATCGTGTGCTGGTGACGTTGCGGATAGAGACGCCGCGGCCCGGGCATTTTGTCGCCATCGATGATCCGTTGCCGGCCATCCTCGAAGCGATCCATCCGGAATTCCGCACTCAGCAGGCGGGCGAGGGTGGCGCACTCGACCATGCGTGGGCCTCCGATTACCGTGAAATCCGCGCCGACCGTGTCCTCTACTTCTGTGACCATTTGCCTGCGGGCACCTTCACCTTCCGCTATCTCGCCCGGGTTCGCTCGGCAGGAAACGTCACGGCACCGGCCGCCAAGGTTGAAGAGATGTATCGGCCGGAACGCTTTGGCTTGAGCGCCACCCAGCGCCTCACCAGCTCGCCTGCAAAAAATTGATCCTTGCGCGCCAGGACATCCAAGGGCCCCACTTGCCACAGTTGCAGTTGATGAACTTCGCTGAATTAGGGAACTCTGATTCCACTTCACCCAAGCGCCAATCCTGGTTCAATAAGGATTGGCGCTTGTCGAATTTGATAGCGGCGTGTCTATGACCGCCGATGCGAATGAGATGACAATTGTCGGCTATGAGGGTTCATTGGCGCTCCACGGCCAACTGCAGCCTCGACCACCATGGGTACGACGAGGGCATCTCCTGCGTGATGACTGCGGACACCGAGTTGGACTGCCTGGAGCGGTTGGATCAGGGCACGCACCGGTTCAGTGGCGCGTGCCAAAGGCAGGTGGAGCGCAAACTCGGGGGGCGGCGGGTGGCACCCGCACCATGGCACTCAGCCATAGGACCCCGGCACGTCAGGCACGCATCTGTTGCAACATGTTGTCTTTGTCGTAAATCTCCCACGCCTCCGCCAGTTTGGCGTTGTCGATTCGAAACGTGCTGATGGCTGGCAAGCGGATGGTGTTGCCCTTGGGCATGATGTCGGCGAACTCGCCGATGTGGTTGAACGTCACCACAAAATGGCAGTCCACTTTATCGCCTTCGGCAATCATGAACTCGATATCAATTCTCATGCCGCTGAAGATGCCGCCAAGGATGTCCTTGAAAAATCGGCGGACGCCTGCCGGGCCGGGGGGCAGGTCGGGCGGCATGTGATGATCCACGAACGTGTCGCTGACCACCTGTCCAATCCCGGACAGGTCGCCCGTTACCTCGGTGTAATACCGTCGAACCAGAGTCTTGTTTGCTTCTAACATGATGGGTCTCCTTTTGGGTTAAGATGTGTGCACCGGTGCTTATCCCAATCCAGCGCTCTCTGCAACCAGATTCCGGCCAAGTCGTGAACAGATTTGACTCTTATGAAACTTCCTCTTCACACAGGTTTCATCGATGTCTTCGCCCACACGCTTGCAGCTGAGGTCGGTGGCGGTGGCAATCGCGTCGAGGCCCTGGGTCTTGGGTCTTGGGTCTTGGGTCTTGGGTCTTGGGTCTTGGGTCTTGGGTCTTGGGCGCTGCCTCGCTAGCAATTAGGTTTCCCACGTGGCGCTCGGTATGTATTCTGCGTCCGCCATGTTCC
>CAIQXC010000682.1 GCA_903875675.1 Akkermansiaceae bacterium | reverse complement strand
GCAATCAGCAATCAGCAATCAGCAATCAGCAATCAGCAATCAGCAATCAGCAATCAGCAATCAGCAATCAGCAATCAGCAATCAGCAATCAGCAATCAGCAATCAGCAATCAGCAATCGGCAATCATCAATCGTTCGACTGAATTCACGTCGAAGTAATTTTCGCATTTCGCAGGGTCTGAGGCATGCCTCGCTAGAAATTTGTAGTCTTGTAGCGGTGTGTCTATGACCGCCGCTACAAGACACCACTCGGCTCGCGTTCGACTTTTGCCCCGCCAAATTCTATTTGAGGTTAGCGCCGCCGCTCGCCGCCGACTTTGAGGGAATCGGACTTGCTCGAACCGCTGTCGAAAACGAGGTCGAACACTGGGTTCAGAAGCCGAGGGCGATCTCCGCAATTCCTCTGAAGTCCTCGAGATGAGGGTTAGCTGTCTCAGAGCACCAGCGCAATTTGTTCGCCGGGACCATGCACTCCTTCGATCAGGATCCCTTCCACGTCCGCAGTCTTGGACGGGCCGGTAACCCAGATGATGTTAGGTGAATCGCCCAGCGCGGCCAGCGCGTCGCCGATCGTGCGGTGGATCGTGGAACGCTCCAACACCGCGACGTGAACCCACGGCGAGAGCGCTGCCAGTCGCCGCGACGTGTGCTCGTCATCAAGAATGAGTGTGCCGGACTCGGCGATGGCCCCGCTGGCCCGGGTAATGCCGAATTGATAGTCATCGTAACGGGTCCGTTCGTAGGTTGTCTCCACAGTTAGGCCGGCGGCGGCAAGCGGGGATCCGATGCGCTCGTAAAGGACCGGATCGCAATATCCGCGGAGCTGTTCGTTTTTCGTTAGAAAATCTGCCAGTTCGGCGATCGAGAGCAAGGCACGGCCATTGACCTCGGCGAGGTTTCTGGAAAAAACTTCCAACAAGTTTGAGCCGGCCAGTTTGGGGGTGGAGTGGGTGATGGAGGCGTCGTATTCCGGGCGTGGGGCTTTGGTTTTCAAAGCTGCGGTGGCGGCGGAGATTTTCCTAAAGATGGCAGCGCGGGACATGGGGGCAGAATATTAGTGTTGGGGCTTGCGTCTTGTTTTCATCCATTTGCGGAAGTCGCCGCCTTTTGATGGGGGGAGGGTTCGTTGGCCGAGCCAGTCTTGGAGGGGTTTGATAGGGGCGACATCCAGCGGCAGATGGTTCATGGCCTTGGACATGGACATGGCGCTGCGCCAGAGGTTGGGGGAGGTGGCGAGCAAAGCGAAGGGTGCCATGGGGATGGCTGCTGGCGAGGGGACGGCCTCGCGTTTCGCCTTGTCGCGCAGGCGGAGCAGGAGGTCGGGGATGGGGATGTTCACCGGACAGACCTCGTTGCAGGCACCACAGAGGGTTGAGGCTTTGGGCAGATCCGCGAATTCCGGAAAACGATCCCCGAAGAGCAAGGGCGAGAGCACCGCCCCGATTGGACCGCCGTACGGTGAGCGATAGGCGTGGCCGGACGCTTGTCGATAGATCGGGCACACGTTCTGGCAGGCACCGCAGCGGATGCAGCGGAGGATTTCCCGGCAGTTAGAGGCGAGTACGCTGCTGCGGCCGTTATCCAAGAACACCACGTGCATCTGCTCGGGTCCGTCGGGTTGGCTGGCTGAGCGCGGGCCGTTGATGAATTCCGTGTAAACCGTGAGCTGCTGGCCGGTGGCTGAACGGCCTAACAAATTTAGGAACACTGCCAGATCGGCTTCGCCGGGGATGAGTTTTTCGATGCCGACCAGAGCGATGTGGAGTGGGGCCGGGGCCATGCCAAAGCGGGAGTTGCCTTCGTTGGTGACGATGACCAGGCGGCCGCTATCCGCGCAGAGGAAATTGGCGCCGGTGATGCAGGCCTGGGCATCCATGTATTTTTTACGAAGGAAGACCCGGGCGCGGCGAGTGATGGTTTGGGGGTCGTCGTTGTAATCTTCCGCCACGCCTTCGCGCAGAAACGAGTTGGCGATGCCTCGGCGGTTTTTGTGGATGATGGGCTTGACGATGTGTGAGGGGATATCGTCGTCGAGTTGGATGATGAATTCGCCGAGGTCGCTTTCCAGGCACTCCACGCCATTGTCGATGAGGAAGGGATTGAGGTGGATCTCTTCGGCGGCCATCGACTTGGATTTTGTCAGACGGCTAACTTGGTGCTGCTGCAGGATGGTGAGAATCGTCTGACGGGCGTCCTCGTCGGTTTCGGCGAAGTGGACGTGCACGCCGCGTTGGGTCAGCGAGTGTTCGGCTTGGGTCAAATAGTCACCGAGGTGGTGGAGCGTGTGGTCCTTGATGGAACCCGCCAAGCGCCTCAGCGCGTCGGGTTGGGCGTAGTCCTGATGCAACACTTGGTAGCGTTTTTCGGTGCCTGCCGCCGATCCGTTGAGCACCGAGGCCTGCTTTTCGTCTGCAATCTGGCGTGCGTAGTCGTCAATGAGTTGGGTACCGAACATGGGATGGCGGGGCGAAGCAGGGAAGCGGATGGAAAAAACGGGTCCTATTTATCCACCTTCAGCCCTAGCTTCTTGAGCTTGGGCTCGATGACAAATTGGCAATAGCCGTTTTTCGACTTATTCTCGAAGTAATAGTTTTGGTGGTAGTTTTCGGCCGGATAGAAGTCGGTGGCCTTGGTGATTTGGGTGACCACGGGATTTTCGAGGGTTTTGGCGAGTGCCGTTTTTGATGCTTCGGCGGTCTTGCGCTGGGCATCCGAGTGGAAGAAAATCACTGAGCGGTATTGGGGTCCCTCGTCGTTGCCCTGGCGGTTGAGGGACGTCGGATCGTGCAAATCCCAGAACCAGGTGAGGATGCGCTCGTAAGAGATTTTTTTAGGATCGAAGACCACCTGCACCACCTCGGCGTGGCCGGTGGTCTTGTCGCATACCTGTTCGTAGGTGGGATTTTTCAGCGTCCCGCCCATGTAGCCGGAGGTGGCAGAAAAGACCCCGTCGAGTTGGCGGTAGGCGGCCTCAATGCACCAGAAGCAACCGCCGCCAAGCGTGGCAGTCTCGGCACCTTCAGGTACAACCGGTGTCTTGGCAGGGGCTTTGGCGTCAGTGGACATGGCATTTTTTGGTTCGCAGGACGCCAGTGTAGGCAGCAACATGAGCAAGGAAAGTACAATTCGCGGATTCATGGGATTGGGGAGGTTTACGGGTTGAAGTGATTCTTGGCCATGGGTTTTACCACTCGATTCCAACGCCTTCCTCGGGGATGAGGATCTGCTCGCTGATGCCCAAGCGATCGGCCTCGGTCAGCAGGCGTTCTAGCGGTTCGCCGAGCGGTTCATTTCCTAACACAAATGTGGCATAGTGCATGGGGATGAGCACCTTGGCGCCGAGATCGGCGAAGGCGCGCACGGCTTCCTCTGGGTTCATGTGGACGTTGCGGCCGCTGGGGGCCTCATACGCCCCGATGGGCATAAGGGCCACATCGATTGGGTGGCGTCGGCCGATTTCGGTAAAGCCATCGAAATACGCGCTGTCGCCGCAGTGGAACACGCTTTTGCCGCCGGTCCGCACGATGTAGCCGCCGTAGTTCCGGTGGATATCGTGCAAAAACCGGGCACCCCAGTGATGGCTCGGGGTGTGGATCACTTCGAGTTGGTCGAAGTGCAGCGAGTCCCACACGGTCATTTCATGGATGGCCGGAAAGCCGAGACGTTTGACCAGTTTGGCGCTGCCGCGTGGTACCACAATGCCTTCCCGTGCCTGCAGAATCCTGAGACTCGGCTTGTGCAGATGGTCGAAATGCGCGTGGGTCACCAGCACCAAATCCACTTCCGGCACGTCGCTGAGGCGCAAGCCGGGCCGCCGCTGGCGTTTGACCGGGCCATGCCAGTTCGCCCAGTTGGGATCGACGATGACGGAGTAACCGGCGAATTGGAGGAAGAACGAGGCATGGCCGATCCAAGTGATGCGGACGCTGCCGTTGCGGGGTGCTTCGAGCACGGGTTCGAGCACCTCGCCTTGAGCTTGTTGGAACATTCCTGGGACGACCCTGTGGCGGAAGAAGTGCAAATTGCGTTTGGGCCAGCCTTTGCGGGGCAACAGGCCCGTTTGGCGCGTGGGCGTCCATTTTGCGGGTTGATTGCCGATATCCTTCATGGGTGAGGAACACTAAGGGCATCGAAGATTTTCGCCATGAAATTTTCCACTATTACCGGGTATAAGCCGCAGTGATTTTTTCGGCCCAATCCATCGCCCGCGAACCAAAGTCGCGATCATCCGCCGCGTAAAGGATGCCGCGCGACACATTGATAACGTCTGGAGCAAGGCGATTGGCGGCCGCCAGCGTAGCCAGATCTCCGCCCTGTGCCCCAAGACCGGGCACCAGCAACGGCGCGTCTGGCATCCGCTCCAACACATCGGCCGCGTTGGTCAAGCCAACGACATACCCGACGTCCGTCGCCCGGCCCTCGGCCTTGGCCCGTTCGCCCAGAGCGGTGACCAATTCGAAGACAGCCCGCCCATCCAGCAGCGTCTGCCGCTGAAAATCTGCCGATCCGGGATTGGATGTCACTGCCAGCAGGTAAATCCCCTTGTCCGGCCAATCGAGAAACGGTTCGATGGAATCATAGCCGAGAAACGGGTTGAGAGTGACCGCATCGACGTTCCAGCGGCCGAAGTACCCCTGCGCATAGTATTTCTGGGTCTCGCCGATGTCGCTGCGCTTGGCGTCGAGGATCACCGGCACATCCCCTGGCATCCAGGCCAGCAAGTCGTCGAGCAAGCGGATGCCCTCAATGCCCATGGCCTCGAAGTACGCCATGTTCGGCTTGTATGCTGCAGCCCATGGCGCGGTTTCCTCCACCACCTGCCGCAGGAAATTGCCCACAAACTCGATCCCTCCATCCCCCGGCCGCGGATCCAACCCCACACAAAGCCGCGAGCCAGTCTTCTTGATCCGTTGCGCCAATCGTTCCGTGTAGCTCATGCACCAAGCTGCACTCCCCGGCGTCACTTCTCAATCAAAAAAATGGCCCCGGCAAACGCCCCAGACCAGCGTTTGTCTCAGGTGCCGCTTGGCTTGCCCGTGGTCTCCAGGTTTTGCAAGGCCGCCTCCAAATCCGGATACTTGAACCGGAATCCATCAGAAGTTAGAGCCTGTGGCAGGGCCCGTTGGCTGTCTAGCAAAGCGCCGCCGAATCCGCCTAGCGCGAGCTTAAGGGCGAATCCGGGAACCGGCAGCAGCGCCGGTCGATGCAAGGCTGCTGCCAACAACCGGGTGAAAGTGGCGTTGCGCTCTGGCCTCGGTGCGGTTGCGTTGACTGCGCCGCGCAGGGATTCGGAAAAAACCGCATGCACGATGGCCGCGTGCAAGTCGGCCAGATGAATCCACGCCAGCCATTGCCGACCCGAGCCCAAGCGGCCACCAAGCCCCATGCGGAATACTCGCCTCAGCCGCTCATACGCCAACCCGCCTCGCCCGAACACCACTCCCAGTCGCAGCCGCACCACCCGAACCCCAAGCATCTCGGCTTGCGCCGCCGCGGCTTCCCACGCGCCGCATAACTCTGCTAGATAGCCGCGCCCCGGGCTTGATGACTCAATGAGATCCGCCTCGCCGCCGTCGCCGTAATAGCCAACTGCCGAGGCATTCACTAACACCTTGGGCCGTTCCTCGGCTGGCAAGCGGCCGATGGCTGCCACCAAGCTGTTGGTCAGTCCGACCCGGCTTTCGAGCATGCGGCGGCGTGCTGCGGGGGTCCATCGTTGGGCGACGGACTCACCGGCCAGATTGATCACGGCGTGGTATCCGGCAAGATTGAGGGTGGCTGGTGATTGCCAGTGATCGATGCCGGGGATGGCACGGGGGCTTGAGCGGCTCACGCCAGTCACTGAAACCCCGGTGGCAGCTAGCAAGCCGGGCAGCTGGTGCCCGACAAATCCGCTTACGCCAACGATTGCCACGCTTTGAGGATGCCGCATGCTCCATCATCCGCCATCATCTCTCACCGCGCAAGCAGGGACTGCCGTGGCAAGCGAAGCTCAACACCCACTTGGCTGCGCTTTTTTCGCGCTGGTGTTTTGGGCTGATATGGAATAACAGAAACGCCGCCATGAGCCCAAGCCCCTCCAAACCTGTCGTCGTCTCATACGCCGTCTTTCTCGCAGTGCTGGTGTTGGCGGGTTGGCTTTCTATGGCCACGCTGTTGATCACGGCGTCGTTCGCGTATTTTGTCCTGAATAAGCTGATGTTTTGCCGCAGAAAATGGCTGGCAGTGGCAATTTTTCTGTTCGTCGGGTGTGTTTTTTTCAGCAGTTCCGCCTATTTCCTCCGGGAGACCTTCGAGGCTTTGCCCAAAATCGCCTCGAAATCCATACCGGGATTGGTGCGATACGCCAGCAATCATGGGATTGGTTTGCCATTTGATGACGAGGAAAGCCTCAAGGACGTCGTTCTGAAGGCATTGGGCGAGGCCAAAGGGGTGGTGGGAAACTTTGCGAGGATCGCCACCAAGGAATTTGTTATATTGGTGGTGGGGGTGGTTGTGGCCATCGGCATTTTCGTGCGTCGCGAACCGGAAGGCGTCCGGGATGACGAGGAGACTCTTTATTCCCAATATCATTCTTTGATCCTCAGCCACTTCCGCGCGTTTTATCTATGTTTTGAGACAGTGATGGGGGCTCAGATGATCATTTCGGCCATCAACACCACTGCCACCTCGGTTTTTGTATTGGTCTTCCATCTTCCCTATGCAGGTGTGGTCATTCCACTCACATTCATTTGCGGCTTGTTGCCCATTATCGGAAACCTCTTGAGCAACACCCTCATCGTCGGTATCGCCTTCACCTTATCTCCCGAGATGGCACTCTGGGCGCTGATCTTTTTGCTCATTATTCACAAACTCGAGTATTTCCTCAATAGTAAAATCATCGGTTCCCGCATCCGCCATCCCATGTGGCTAACATTGATCGCTCTCATTGTCGGTGAACGGCTCATGGGCATCCCTGGAATCATTCTCGCGCCGGTATTCCTGAGCTTTCTCAAGGTGGAAGGCTCCCGTTACCCGGCCAATCACTGAGTCCCATGGGGGCTAACCAACGCAATTTTATGAAAAATTCCATTGAAAGTATATCCGGCAAATTGGCTCTATCCGCGTGCGGGCTGCTCCTGGTGGCTGCGGGTGACGTGTTGGCCGAGGTCGCGAAACCCGCCGCTGGCACGGGATTGCGGGTGCCAGCCTTTTGTGCCTATCTGGATCCCAATCCCGAGGGGGCCAGCGTCGATAACTCCGGGATTCATGACTGGCAGGATCCGGCCCTCAAAGTCCTGTGGTTCGGGGAAATGAAAACCCCTGGTAAACTCACTTGTTCGGTTGAGTTAAAGCTGCCTGAGGGAGCTACGTCTCGCTTGCGGTTGAGGGTTGGCAGCGGGTCTAACGAGGTTGTCGCGAAAGGGCTGGGGAGTCATACCGTGAGCGTGGACTTCGGGTCATTTGATATTGCGGCGGCGGGCTATCAGAGGTTTTCCCTCGAGTCGCTCAATGCCAAAGGCCAGCCGTTCGGACAAATTGAAGCACTGGTACTTACCGGTCCAGCAACCAGCCAAGCGCACTTCAATCTCAAAGCCCGCCGCAATGCCGCCTCGGTTCATCTCACCTATCCATTGCCCAAAGACGTGCAAGTCTCAGCCTTTTATTGCGAGGTGACCGGTGTGGACGATCCCTTGTGGACTTACTACATGGCCTGCGGTTGGCATCGCGGATACTTCGGCATGCAAGTCAATAGCCCGAGCGAGCGGCGTATCATCTTCAGCGTCTGGGACAGCGGCAACGAAGCTAACGACCGACACAAAGTCAAGGCGGTGGATTGCGTGCAACTGGTGGCCAAAGGTGAGGGTGTGGTGGCCGATGGCTTCGGCGGCGAAGGCACCGGCGGCCACAGCCACTTGGTTTACCCGTGGAAGACTGGTGAAAAGCAGCGCTTTGTGGTGACGGCCAAGCCGGTGGATGCAACCCATACCGAATATTCAGGATACTTTTTCCACCCGGAGCAGCGCCAGTGGTTGCTGATCTCGAGTTGGCGGGCTCCCAAGGATGGTGGCTATTTGCACGACTTATATAGTTTCAGTGAAAACTTCGGCGGCAGCAATGGCCATTTGCGCCGCAAGGCACTTTTCGGCCAGCAGTGGTTCCGCAACTCCGATAACCAATGGATCGAGATTGCCGAGGCAAGCTTCAGTCATGATGAAACCGGCAAGACAGACAGGTTAGACCGATTCATGGGCGTCGAAGATGGCCGGTTCTTCTTGTCCCATGGCGGGTTTTCGGCGGGTTTCACCGAGTATGGCAAGAGGTTCCAGCGGCCGCCGACGGGGAAAGTTCCCGCCGAATTGCTCTTGCCGATGGTTCCAAAGTGATAGGAGAGCCACCCATGACTCCGCTCCAACGCTATCTCGCAACTCTCGCAGGCCGCCCCGTCGATCATCTCGCCCGGCTGCCCATTTTGATGCAGTTCGCCGCCGAACGCATCGGCAGCAACTACGCCGCCTTCGCCTCCGACTACCGGGTGTTGACCCAAGCCAATATCGCTTGTGCAGATGAATTTGGCATCGACCAAATGAACACCATGTCCGATCCCTATCGAGAAACCCAGGGCTTCGGGGCGAATATTATCTATCAGCGAGATATGGTGCCCTATTGTGAAAAACACCCGCTGCAGGATGACCCGGATTTTTCCCGACTCCCCCGCCCGGACCCTCTGATTGCCGTCCGAATGCGCGATCGCATCGAGGCGGTTCGCCTCTATCAGGCACGCGTCGGCGGCGAGTATTCCATCATGGGCTGGGTCGAAGGACCCGCCGCCCAAGCCGCCGACCTGCGGCGACTCGATAACTTTTTCCTGGATTTACTCGATGATGAGGGGTACGTCGGCGGCTTGATGGATCTTTGCGTGGATGTCGCGTTGGACTTTGCGCGCTTGCAGGTTGCCGCCGGCGCTGACACCATCGGTATCGGCGACGCCGTCGCCAGCCAGGTATCACCCGCACTTTACGAACGACTTATCTTCCCACGCGAGCAACGCCTGGTGAGCGGCATCAAGGCCATGGGGGCAATGGTCCGCATGCACATTTGCGGCAATATCACACATCTCTTACCTGGTCTCGCCGCCCTCAACCTCGACGTGATCGACGTGGACCACATGGTTGATCTCACACAGGTTCGGCAGGCGCTTGGCCAGCGCATCGCCATCGGTGGCAACCTCGATCCGGTCGCAGACATTCTGCGTGGAAGTCCGGATTCAATCCGACTCAAACTCGAACGCTGCTATCAGGAGGTGGGAAACCCGTTCATCGTCAACGCCGGTTGCGAAATCCCCAGCGCCACCCCCGCAGCCAATCTGACGGCCCTCTGCTCACCCCTCGCCTATATCAGTTAGGAGATTCCTCAGTATTAGCTAACGATTCATCAGAGAGGCGACGCCACAATTGCAGCATCGCCTCTCCACAAATATCAATGATTCAAGGAATCAGGCGCGGCGACGGCGGCTTGCGATGAAGCCGAAGGTGCCGAGGCCCAGCTGAGGTGGACCTCTGTGCGGCTCTAATTTTGCCTTGTCGCTCCCGCTGTGACGGGTTATCCTAGAAGCAGGCGTAAATCCCTAGCAATTATAATTCCATGAAAAAAGCTCTATCCGCATTATTGATCACCTTCCTGCTGTTGGCGCTCCGCCTCGGCATCACTTCGTCGTTAGCCTCCCCGGCCTTGCCCACCGGAGGCGAGACCGCCGCCGCTTGGGATGCGATCGGCAACTTCAACCCAGTGGTGCCCGGCTACTTCGCTGACCCGACGCTGAAGAAGTTCGGGGACACCTATTACCTCTACACCTCCACCGACGGGATCGGCGCGTGCGAGGGCTGGACGCAGGTCTGGATCTCCAAGGACATGGTCAACTGGGTCAACCACAAGTTGAATTGGAACCCAAACGACAAAAACTGGGCACCGGATTGCATGCAGAAGAACGGGAAATACTACCTTTTCTACAACTACCCATGCATGACTTTCGCGGCGGAAGGCGACAGCCCTGTCGGGCCTTGGAGACCTTACGGAAAGGACCCCCTTGTCCCGGACAAGTTCGTCCCTCCGGTCATCACGCTCGATTTCCAGAGCTTTCAGGACGACGACGGCGCGACGTATGGCTACTTCACGACCTGGGCCGGCAATAACGACGCCGGAACGGGGTGGGTCAAGTTCAACGACGACATGAAGACATTCTCGAGCAAGGGCCGCATTCCCTATCACGAGCTGCAGGGCATCATGGAAGGCCCCTTCATGCTCAAGCGCAATGGAAAGTACTACATGATGTACTCCAACGCCTCCTGCCACGATGAATCCTACAACGTCCGCTACTCGATCAACAAAACCGGCCCCACGGCCGACACCGGATGGATCTACGGCCAGAACAACCCGATCCTCTCGTCCGACGTGCCGCGCAAGATCCACGGCACCGGCCACCACAGCGTGCTGCAGGAAAATGACAACTATTTCATGATCTACCACCGGCACGACATCTGGGTCTCGGCCGGGGGGCTCACAAGGCAGACCTGCATCGACCGCATGCGCTTCAGCGCCGACGACCAGATAGAAAAGGTCACCCCCACGCACCAGGGCGTCGGCTACTTCGGTGCAAACCAGAACCAGTTTCCCAACCTCGCCCGGGGTGCCTCGGTCGTTGCGTCCTCGAACGAAGGAACCTACTTTCCGCGCTACGCCACCGACGACAACAATGCCACGCTCTGGCGCGCTGGAGCTGGGAAGATGAATGAGTGGATCGAGATCGACATGGGGAGCGTTCAGAAAGTCCGGCGCACCCATCTGCAGTTCGAGTATCCCGAACACGTCTATCAGTACGTCATCAAATACTCGGCCAATAAGACGGACTGGAAGGTTTTCGCCGACAAGCGGTCGAACCAGAAGCCCGGCTGTCCGATGGTTGACGACAACGACGTGGAGGCACGCTACTTTCGCGTGACGATCACGAACATGGAGCCGATCAAGAACGTCGGACGGCGCGCGGGCATCTGGAACTTCAAGGCCTTCAGCGGCATCGACCCGAACTACGAGGCCCTGATCAAGAAGTACGTCAACGCTGACCTCAATCCGCCCCTGGCACCGCTGCTGATCGAGGCCGGTGCCGGCTACGGCGGAACCGTCAGCCCCTCGGGGATGAAGGATGCCTGGCCCAAAAGCGACCATGTCTTCACCATCACGGCGAATCCCGGCTTCGAGATCGAGGCCGTGATAGTGGACGGCAAGAGCGTGGGTGCCGTTGCCTCGTATTCGTTTGCAAAGATCGACGACAGCCACCAGATCTTCGCCCGCTTCAAAAGCAAAAACAAGGAGACCGGCAGCGTCCCCCGAACGGACGACCTGCTCTTCTCGTGCCTTGCCGAGGATTTGCCGGAGGGGGACAAAATCGCTTCCTGGCCGACGCAGTTTCCCAAGGGCGAATCGCTCACACCCATGTCCAACCCGACCGTGACGCGCATCGACGGCCGGAAGTTCGCTTGCATCAACGCGCCGGAAGGCAACGGATTCCGATTTGGCACCGCTCGCTCGGCGGACATCGCCTGCAACGGGTTCACGATAGTGGCCGCCGTGCGCCATCGCCGTCACAGCGGACGAGACGCCTGGGACTCGGTGGTCGATATCTTCTACGACCGTCTGCAGCTCGGCGTCTGCAACTGGAACGGCGCGGTGTACGTCCGCCGCAACGGCCGAGCCCAGACCAGCGACTTCGCGCTTGCCGACGGACAGATCGCCGTCCTCAGCCTCGTCGTCAAGCCCGACGGGACTTGGAAGGCCTTCGCCGACAACCGGGAAATCATGGCCAGCGATTCCGCCGATCAGATGACGAAGCTCGTGCCCGGCGTTGTCGGCGGCTACGGGCGCTGCATCAACATCGGCCGGAATGAACCGGACGCGTGGTCAACCTTCAACGGCGAAATCGGCGACGTCTTTCTCTACAAGACAGCGCTGAGCGACGCCGAACGCAAGGAACTCGTGAACTTCGTCGCTGCGAAACTCGTCGGCGGCGTCAAGCCCAATGCGGCCAAATAGCTGGGCATCAACCACACAGCTCATCCATAAGTAGCACGATGACTTCACTTCCAAATATTGTCTCGATCCTACTCGCTATGGCGATAGGGGCGTATTTTGGATGTGCCGTCATCTTCGCTCTCATCCTATCGGCAATTGGTGGGTTTGGTATATCCCCAAACAGTGTTTCGGACGGCAGAGGTTGGCTTGTGACGGCGGGTTTTTGCCTAGTACCAACTCTTGCAGCAATGGCATTTGTCTACCTCGGCTTATTGTCGCCAAGCCGAAATACAAAATCGAAAATATCAACTGCTATCACCACCTCGGCAATCTTCATCGGCTATGGAATATTTGCCTTCCGTGTTGATGGAAACTTTCTTGATTTGACCATGCCTTGGTTGATGGCGGTGACGGTCATTGCCTACTGGGTGGACCTAGCCATTAACACACCAGAGGTCAAACAAGGGGTGGATAGCAAGCCGCCTGAAGCTCTTCAGCCATACCACTAACTCACCCCAGCCCCCGGCCGCCCACAAAAACGTCTCGCTAAAGATGGCACCTTGCGATCACCAGCGCGCAGCACGGAGTCAAACTAAGTTGGGAGGGGTTTTCAACTGCCCGGCTTGCATTCCAGCGGAGGGGGTACGGCGATGCTCCACTCACAAAGGAATCCCAAGTGTGGCTGAACTCGTTTCTTATCGAGCACTGCGGCATAGATACGAATCACCCCAAACCGATCGCCCAAAAACTGGTCGATGGCCAACCGACTGCCAAGCCCGCAGACAAGCCTTCCGTGAAAGATCGACCATCCCCCCCACGTCGAAGGTTAGCCCCCGGTAGCCGGTGGCAGGCCCGAACGTTGGGCAAGAATATGAAACGATTCGCCAACATCATATGCCTTACTTGTCTAATCGGCTGGTTGGCAACACTTGGAGTCTTTTATGAACGACACGTTGTGTCCTCATCTTTGATCAACGGGGAATCTCGATCAGACCGATTCGGGAGGGGAGATTCAAGGATGGATCTGCAAACATGGGTTGCTGAGATTCACCATCGGCTACATGGCATTCCGTTCATAGTCTCGTTCTCCACAGATCGCCCCCCATACACACTAAGTTTCTGCTTTACAGCGAGGGATCTAGACCCGGTCAAAGCCATTAACGTCGAGCATATTCAGATTACCTACGCGGACGGAACAGGCGATAGGGTGACAATACCGGACGATCGCACTCGAAATGAGTTTAGGCCCGACACCGACACATGGAAGCCTGAGGGTGAACGAACTCTTCTGCATGCCGCCTTCCAGTGTCCCGAGGCGATTGCCAAACGCCAGAGCTTCAGAGTATTGGTTCTTGGATTCCTTGAATCTGAGACGGGGACGGAACCATATTCAGAGGTCGTTGAAGTCAGAATCGAAGACAAGAGCTATTTGTACATTGGCTGGTTCGCCCTTTACATGAAGTTTCTATACGACTAGAACAGCCCAGCAAGTCAAGGATGCCAACCTTCCTTACGCACCCCAACCACAGCGCCAAGAAGACTCTTCAGATCGTTCGCCAACAGAAGCTCAAGAGCGTCCTAGTGATTTCACAGTATTATCATATTCCTCGCGCTAGGATGGCCTTGACGAGGTTCGGCATATCTGAGATCTATTCTTCTCACGCTCGCTTTTTTGAGACAAGAGATGTTTATTCAGTGCCTCGCGAGTTGTTGGGTTACATAAGATATATATTTCGTCACTATGATGACACCGATAAATGCGGGCGAACAAGTGGTGGATAGCAAGCCGGCTTAAGCTCTTCAGCCACACCACTAACTCACCCCAGCCACGCGGTTTCTATCAAGAATCTGGTTCCGTAAGTCAGACCTCTGTGAGGTGTGAGGCAAGACAAGACAAAGAAGAGCCACGGGACTGCGCATTGCGCTTCTTGTTCCAGTCTCCCCTCTTCTGTCTTCTTCCCAGGCAGAAATCTTAACCTAACGAGAGCGCCATTTCCATATCGAGGATTCCAGCCCGGAGGATTATGGCTGGATGCCTTTGAGGCGGACAAAGATTCTGGCCCCTGGAGCGGGTATGGCAACCTTGATGTGATCTGACGAACTACCCCGCGTGACCGTCACGCTGCCACTGGTGGTGGCAGGAATGGTCACCCCCGTCCAGCCCGCTAGATCGCTGCCACACTCCACCACTTGGATGGTACCCGGTGGGATCGACGCGGCGCTTCGGTCATACTCGTAGGTCCAGACACCGCCGTTGTGCGTTAGAACCGGAAGAATCGTGCGAGAGGTCGCCATCGGGTTGCCGCCGAGGACAAACTCCAACAAGTTGGGGATGCCATCGTGATCGGGGTCGTCCATCGGGCCATCGTTCACGCCTGCGCTCAAGCCCTGAGCGGCGTTGGCGGCCCAAGTTGCATAGGGCGAACCCGGTGTCGCAGTGGCCTGGTTAGAGTCCGGGCTCTCGCCGAGAGTTCCGCTGACCGTGGTGGTAGCCGATGTCACATAAAAATAAGGCGTGCCGTTAGCCACCGCCGTGTCGGTGTAGCTTGTGCCTGACGCTGTACCGATGAGTGTATATGGCCCGCCGTTGGTGGTGGCGCGTTTCACGTTGTATGCCGTGGCACCGGTGGCGGCGGTCCAACCCAGCACGACCTGGCCATTGCCCGCAGTGGCGGTGAGCAGGGTCGGAGCCGGGGGTGCGATGGTAACGTCGGCGAAGCTGAGGGCTGGAATGGCGTTAACACCGTAAAG
>CAIQXC010000681.1 GCA_903875675.1 Akkermansiaceae bacterium | reverse complement strand
CTTGGGTTTGGGCACGCCGCGCTGGAAACGACCACCATTCATACCCATGCCCATCATGGCGACATCATCCTGGGCATTTTCCTCCAGGATTCCGTCCCAGGCCGACACCTTGATGACGGACAAGCGCAACGGCTCCTTGCCACGGGGGAGAAACTGAATGGATTTACCGAATTTGCCCTTGGCGGCACCGGGGTCCTTCCACACCGCGCCACAGCGGCCATTGACAAACAGGCAGATATTGCCGGTTCTGCGGCTGGCCCTCAGCTCGAGCCGGGCTTTTTCATTATTCTGGAATTCGGGAATATTTGCCGGATCGCCGAACTGCATGCCCGCATTCTGGCGCCGGATGGTGGCGAAGGACCCCTGGCAACTCACTTGGTAACCGAGGGCTGGACTGTCCGAACTGACGTCGTCGGCGAAAAAATTGATATTGAGCATCAAGGTCCCGCGCCAGGAGAGGTCAACACCGATGCTGCACTCGTCGGGCAGGCCCACATCCCTGCCGATTCCGACGTTTGAACTGGTGCGCAAGGAGCCATTTTCATACGTCCAAGCAGGCTGTTTAGCGGTTTGGGTCCAGCCGTCAAGACTGGTTGGGCCGCTAAAAACGAGGGCTGGGCGGGGGTCGATGACGACGTCTTTGACCATCACTCGGCGGAAGTTGAGGCGTCCGGCATACCAAGTGTCGAGGGTGACAGTGTCGTCGGTGACGGCGGCGATCTGTCCCCGCACGCAATCCCCGTTCATCAGAGTGAGAGTGGCCTCATGGGTGGCATTGAATTCGGGCTGAGACGCCGGCAAGGTTACCTCCAAGACATTTTTGAGCCAGAAAGACGTGGGTTTCTCGAGGATGGGAGAATTCCAGACGATGTGCTCAGCAGACAGGGAGGCAAAGGAACCGGAGAGCTGGTCCATCGAGGCGTTAGCAAAACGCATGATAGAAGGCGGTTGTTCGGCGGCAGTGCAGGCGAGCGAAGAGGCAAGGAGCACCGGGGCAAGGCGGAAGTTCATGGTTGTGGGGCCTCCTTGGATTTTGGATTAACGCGTTCGAAGGCAGCGATGCCCGCACGCTGGAGTGTAAGCTTGCCTAACAAAGGATGAATGGCTTCAACCTTCTCGTCGGCGAAGGAGCAGGTTGAGACGTGAAGTGAGCCTCCGCCATGCAGTTGGAGAATAAAAGGGTCCTTGGAGGCCTCGGCAGCTGTCGCTTTTTTGCCGACAAAGAACAGCGTTGAAATCTCGCCCTCCGGCACTTCGAGGGCGTCATCCTGAAACGCGCTTTTGAACACATACAGCAATCCCTCCTGGCCCTTTTTCACTTCCACCAAAGCACCGCTGTGGCGCTGGGAATCGCCCGTGATGAGCACGTCTTTGGTCACATCCCCGCGGTCCTCGCTGCGGCGCCGCTCACCCTTGAGATTCCAATCGAGAAGCTCGATGTGGCTCAATTGCAGAGACGAAGCCTCATCGATGATGCTTTCAATGATGAGGCCATTGGCGGCCGGGGCCTTGTCCAATGGATCCTTGAACGGCCCTTCCGGCTCGTCATTGAGGAGAAGCTGCAGTGTCTTGCCTAGACGATCCACTCGGATTTCAATGGTCACATGCTTGCCCGGATATTGCTTCGGCAACCGTTGAAGCGTGGCTATCGGCGTGAAATGCCTGCCACTGGAGGCCTCGCGCTTGATTTCAATGCCGGCACCATTGAAAGTGAGGTAATACCGATCCACGGGGGCCTCGCCGCTGCCCAGAGCAGTGGCAAAGCACACCTTGATGTTAGGATCGTTGACCCAAGCCAGCTTGAAGCGGACGATAAACTGTTGGGGCAGATCGAAGTCGCGGCTGATCTTGCCACTTCCCCGCACGTGAAACGCCTCGTTGCTGAAGGCCCAATGATCGGCGGTGGCCGGATCACGCGTCCAGCCGTCGAGGCCGTCAGGCCCGGCGTAAATCGCATTCGCCTGATGAGCCCCAAGCTGCAGCGAGTGGATCGATGTGCGAGGGATAACGAAATGGCCGCCGATGCTTGAATTAAGCGTCAGGTTGGTGCCATCAACCGTCTCGACGTCCCCTGGAAGAATATCCCCGTTGCTGAGGGTCACACCGCAGGTTGCGTTAGGACTCTTGTCTGGGTGATCGCTGAAGAGGATCTTTTTAATGCTGTTGGGTTTGAGTGTGACCGGTTCTGGCGCGAGCGGGGTCTCCAACAAAACCGAGCCATCGGCGTTGATGGCTCGGACGCAGCCAGACAGCCTCTCGGCACCATCCAGAAACAAGTTATCTGCGACGGCGTGGGGTGGTGCCGTGCCGGCCAGACAAGCCAGCAAACAGGCGGCCACTGCCAGAGGATTAGAATTGGGGATCCCAGTCATCGAGAAAATTGTTAGAAGGTTGAAAATCGAGGATCACGACGGATTCGAGTTTGAGGTCAATCTCGCCGGCGTAGGGGGTGAGGAGTTTGAGAGAGGACGCATTGCCGGAGACGGGTTTGCCGCTGATGTTGCCGATGGGATCGAGGCGAACGATGATGCGTTCCGGGGCCGTTTCCTCGGGTTTGGAGAGGGTGTCGGCGGCGAAGCGGACCTCGGCGATTTGTTCGAGGGGAAAGGAGAAATTGCCGAATTTTCCGTGGAGGAGGAGTTTGCCATTTTGGAAGCCTGTGACTTTGCCGGAGAAGCGGTCAGTGCCATTGGTGAGCAGGACGATATCCTGGGCATCCACTTGCATGCTACGGGCGGAGTCGGGCATGCCGTTCCACTCGGCGACGACCACATCGGACACACGAACCGGGGAATTTTCCATTTGGGTGAGGAAGCCGAAGCCCCCCCCTTTGCCAGAGTAGCCGCCATCTTCGGTAAGTCCGGGTTCGGACCATTGCATGGAGAACTCGCCATCGACGTAAAGCAGGATCGTTCCCTTGAGTCGGTCGCAGCGAAGCTCGAAAGTGGCCGAGCCGGTCTCTGGCAAGCGGATGCTGGGGTTGTTCACTTGGATGCGCTCCATGGTGGGATTGCCTTTTTCATCGAAGCCGCAACGCAGCAACATGGCGTAGCCGGAGTTGATTTGGAGGACATAGCTGCTACCGAAAAGTTGCGGCAAACTGCCCATATCCCCTGGCCCGAAACCGTTTTGCATCATGCGCCGCTTGGCGTCGTCCACGGCCTTGGCCTCTTCCTTGGCCTTGGCCTCGTCACCGTCTTTGGCGGGCTTGACCGGCCGGGTGCAGTCCGCGTGAAAAGCCAAACAGACCATGAGGCGGTTGCGCCAAGCGAGATTGAAGCGAAGAATCGAGCGGTCGGGCATGATGGACTTTCGCAGCAGAGCGGTGGCACCATGCTTCTGGCTCCAATACCAAGCGGCACCGGAGAATTCCCAGCGCGGAATGGCTGTCTTCGAGACGGGCTTCGCCTTGCCTTCTTCCTCGCCCCCACCCTCTTCATCCGCCGCAGCGTTGGCATCTTCAACCACCGCCTTGTCCGCCTTATCCTTGTCCGGCTTGTCCGCCTTGTCCGCCTTGTCCTTGTCCTTGTCCTTGTCCTTGTCCTTGTCCTTGTCCTTGTCCTTGTCCTTGTCCTTGTCCTTGTCCTTGTCCTTGTCTTCATCCGCAGTGGCTGGAGCCGGGATACCATCGGGGAACTCGGAATTGATCATCAGCCAACCGTCTTCGGAATAGGGGCCATGAAAGAGCACCCGCCCACCCAACGGCATTGGAGCAACCATGCCGACAAGCTTGCGAGGCAGGTGCATCACCCCGGCAAAAGTGGTGTCCACAGTGAGCGTCTCATCATCCAGAGCGATGAGGGTGCCGGGGATCCGGTCACCATTGATCAAGGCGACGTGCGCGAGGGATTCGTTAGACTTTTCCGGACGGCCCGCCCGGAGGATGATTTTCTGGATTTGGGCGGATTTGAACTCGCCCGCAGCCGTGAGATCTGGGCGTTGCCAGAGCGCCAAAGCGCCTGGCTTGATGCCCTGGAACGAGCCGTGCAATTGGTCGCCATTGATGAAGCGCAGCAAATCCTGGGATGGCTGGGGAGGCGGGGCGGCGGCGAGCATCCAGGGGACGCCAGCTAACAGTGAGAGACAAAGTGAGCGGATCATTTTTCGTAGATGGGCAGGTAGCGATAATTGAGGGCGAGGGAGAGCAAGGCACCGGCGGTGTTAAACGAGGCACCTTGATTGCCTGGAAAGGCGCCCTCGCGGTTTTGGATGGTGCCGAGGTAGCGGATATTGCGTGCATTCCACTCGCGCCAGGTGGCCTCATCCGCATGAAACAGGGCTTGGGACATGTAGTACTCATAATAATACGGGTAATACTTTTCGCGATAATCGAGGTTTTTCTTCAGGTACTCGAAGCTGGCCTTGAACGCCTTGGTGTCTGTATCCTTGGCTAGCGACGAACACAGCACGCCAATGGCGGTGAGCGTCGGTTTGCCGCCATAGGCCGTGGTGTAGCCATAGGAGCCATCATTGCTCCGGCACTTGGCCAAGAACGCCAAGCCTCTTTTGATCGCATCGTCGGGCACCGCCATGCCAGCATTGCGAGCGGCAAACAACGTCACCATGTTGCAACCCGTCACCGTGGTATCCGCATCCGTGGACTGCGGCGTGTAGCGCCAACCGCCGGTGCGGTTGCGTTTCTGGGCACTCAGGATCAGGTCAAGGGCCTTCTTCAAGGCCGGGGCAATTTTCGGGTTGTCGATAACCCCGTAGGACTCGGCCAGCGCTTTGGTGGCGAAGGCGTGGTTGTACATGCTGGTGCCGATATATCCGTTAGATGCATCCTGCTGGGTGAGGATGTAATCGATGCCGCGGCGCATGACCTTGGCATAGGGACCGTTGTTTGGATCTTCGCCGTGTGCCAGGAACGCGGCGACGCACAAGCCGACGGCCGCCGGTTCAGATCCTGTGCTATCGCTCCACGACCCTTGTTCGTTCTGGGACTTGGCAAGGTACTGGAGGCCTTTCTCATAGATCGACTCGACCTGTGGCGGGACGGTGTCGTCTTGGCGGTGGGTCAAGTCCTGAGCGGCGGCCATTGCCGCCGAGAGGAAGATCAAAATAAATGGGTGGCCGCGCATGATTTCTATAACTAATGACTAGTAATCTCAAACTCTTACTTCACCTTCTTCTCCACACCCCGGTTGTAGGCGTCAAGTGCTTTGCGAAATTCTTCGGGCAGGGCGTGGCCTGCGGTGCCGGCCGCCTTGGGAATGCGTCGCACTTCGCTTTTGCCATCGCCAGCGGCACCGGTCGGGTCATTGGCAGCATCCGAGCTGCCGGTCATGCCCTGGCCGCCCTGGTCGCCGGGTTTTTTGCCTTTGCCTTTGCCTTCCTTGTCGCCTTCCTTGCCCTCGCCTTGCTCCATCATTTTTTCCATCATGTCCATCATGGCACCACCGGACTTGCCACCGCCTTGTTGTTTCTGGCGTTCCTTGGTGGCCTCGTAAATTTTCTCAATCACCTCGGTTTGCGCGGCCATGGTGCGTCCACCCGTGTCGTACTCGGCCAGCCAGTCCGTGGCCTCGTCCATGATGCTTTCCACTTCCTTGAAAAGACTGATGACCTTGGGGATGGTTTGCTCAATGGTGAGTTGTTGGACGTCGGCGGATAGCTCGTCTTGATCGTTGGCAACCTTGGTCGCTCCCTGCTGATGCTTGGCAACCGGGTCGAGCGGCTTGTCGTCAGCGGCGGGGGCAGCGGCGGCGGGGGCAGCGGCGGCGGGGGCAGCAGCGGGGGCGGCGGCAGCAGCGGGGGCGGGAGCAGCAGCGGGGGCAGCAGCGGGGGCGGGAGCAGCAGCGGGAGCAGCAGCGGGG
>CAIQXC010000680.1 GCA_903875675.1 Akkermansiaceae bacterium | reverse complement strand
TGGACTGGCCTCCATCGTGGGGGATTTTCAGCCCGGCCAGATGGCGGTCGTTAGCCGAAGAATCCACCAGGGGAACGAATATTCCCTAACACGGTGTCACGCTTCCTGCTTGCAATGGGAACTGGCCCTGGCACTCTGTGTCAGCGCTGGTTCTCTGTGCGCGCTTTCCTGAGGAGTCCGCTGCGGTAATTCCGCACGCCGGGATCTGCGAGGGGGGGCACCGGGAAACCGGTGTCCCTCTATCCTCAATCGGCAGAAGAAGAAAATGAGATTTACTGAGAAGCATATCCCATGAAGTCACACGACCCGAATCAAGATCAGCAAGCACTGTTAGCATTCACTTTCCGGTCGGGCCTCTGGTTTTCTCAGAGACTCACACCTCTAAAGCAAAGTCTTTGCAGTAACACCTTCATTTGTGTGGGCGGGAATTTTTTAGGCCGTGTGGTCACTCGATTAGCCAAAGAGAGAAGTGCGTTTCTGCGCACTTTGCCGTCCCCTTTACGGTTTGGAATGGTCCTGGTCGCTACGGCCGTATTCTTCTGTCGAAGTGAGTGGTCTAAGGTGTGCGCGGCAGAGGTGGTCGGGGCGGCACGGCAAGAGCTTCGAGCCGCCAAACTGCCAGCCGATGAGATCAGGGTGCGCTTAAAGATCATCGAGAATGTTGCCGCGCTAAAGGCCTATTTCCCCCGTGCCGATGGAGGTCGGCCCGAGACCCGCAATCCTAAATTCTGGAAGACTAATAAGGATGGTTCCTACATTCCAATCGGGAAGCCTACGGAAGCAATTGGGGACCTTTGGCGAACCGTGAGCGGAATCCGCTGTTCCAAACTCTCAGCACTTGTGATGATTAAGGCCATGGTTGACGTTGCGGATGAGAAGCAACTCGCCGCACTCGACGAAATGCTTCAGGGCAAAGTCATCCCAAATGGGCTTCCCAAGCGAGGGGTCGGAACACTCTTTTCGAAGCCTAAGCCAAAGAACGGGGAAGTCTTCCAACTGGCGGAGCTGCTTCCCGGCGACGAAGTGTGGTTCGAGAACCCATACTTTGATCTCATAGATAGCTCACAGAAACCAAAGTACTACGGCCAGGAGGGGCACCATGTGTTCTATATCGGCGGGGGGAATGTCATGGATATGTATAGCAGGGAACCCCAATCTATCGAGGATTTTCGAAGGACATTCCTCAACTGGAAAAGCGTAAAGATCGCAGCAGAGACATCCAAACGTAAGCCCAGAGCCGGGGAATTCCAAATCAAGGCCGTCCGCCGCCTGATCTTCCCAAAGAATAATAGCTAGCCCCCACCAAGGGATACGTAAAGCCCCAGCACGGTGTCACGCTTCCTGCTTGCAATGGGAACTGGCCCTGGCACTCTGTGTCAGCGCTGGTTCTCTGTGCGCGCTTTCCTGAGGAGCCCGCTGCGGTAATTCCGCACGCCGGAATCTGCGAGGGGGGGCGCCGAGCAACCGGTGTCGCTACCTCAATCGGTACAATCATGCTCAATTCCGTGACGACCCCCTTCAAAATATTCGGGCTCATCTTTTTGATCGTTGCGGCGCTGTGCCTTACCTATGTATGGGCGGAACTCGCATATCGGTGGACCTTGTACATTTCCTACGGATCCCGGCCTTCCCTAAATCATGTTGATGAGAGCTATTTCTCGATCATTCCTGCAACCGCCCGGATTGGGGCATCATGCGCGGTCGTCGCACTAGCTTTCGCGGTGAGATTGCACTATCGAAAACTCTTATTTGTCGTAGCTATACTCGCCATTTCGGGACCGCTCGCAACACGAGTGCTTGACTACTATCACCGGTCATTGGTTCTCGTGACATATTCGGAGTTTGTTGACGTTTACATTGAAGGTCCGGAAAGTCTCAGTGGGGGAAGTATTCAACCAGCGGTGAAAATTCCCCCTTATTAGCCGGAATAACCCGCCAGTCAAATGGCCCGAAAAACTCCGGATTTCATCAGGCAGCCCAAATCATAACCTATCGGTTACTAACCAACAAGTCATCGATTTCCAGCAACTTGACAAAACCTCCAATTTTTCACCTCGACCCCCCCGTTTCTTGACGGCTTTTCAAGGACTCTAGTAGCGTACGCCCGTGGTTCAACTTGCCGACATTCAGAAACAGACCAATGAACTCTCCGAGGAAGATCGGAAGGGATTGGTGGCGTATTTACTCCACGGCCTGTCTGGCTTGCCGTCAGGTCCAGATGATGAGGAAGTAGGGAGGCGGGAGGTTGAGATGGACTCAGGATCAGTTATCCCCATCAGTCACGCCGAATTTCTGTCTCAAGTTGGCCGCTGCAATCGATGAGAGCGGTTGTTTATCATGCGAGGGTGTCAGCGGAGGTCCGGGCATTCGTCGATCATTAGCGCAGTCGTGCAAAGCTGGATTGGCCTCCCGTTCGTCTCAACCCGGCACGCAGGCCCGACGCGGCGGCGTTGTCACGCTGCGGCAAGGAGTGGCGGATGGCAGGCATTCCAAGGAGGAGGCAGCGTCACGATCCAGAAAAAACGAGGTGTTCGGGTGTTCTTGCAAAAACGAAGCGCTCACTTGCTCGGTGAGCGGGCCTCTGAGTGCGGTGTGGACGATGGCTGCCTTGCGCGGGCCCCAGGCGAGCAGGACGATGCGGCGGGCTTCGAGAATGGTGCCGCAGCCCATGGTGATGGCCTGGGTTGGGACTTGGTCGATGCCACCAAACGCCGTTGAGGCGTCGCGGCGGGTGAGTTCATCGAGGAGAACACGACGGGTGCGTGAGTCTTTGGGCGAGCCGGGTTCGTTGAAACCGATGTGGCCGGTGCCGCCGATGCCGAGCACTTGAAAGTCCAGTCCGCCGGCATCGCGGATGCGAGCTTCGTACTCAGCGCAATGGGCGGCGATGTCCGCCTCGGGCAGGATGCCGCTGGGCAGATGGATGTGAGATTCCGGCATATCGATGTGATCGAAAAGGTGCCGGTGCATGAAGGCCCAATAGCTTTGCGGGTGCTCGCGGGCCAACCCCATGTATTCGTCGAGGTTGAAGCTCACCACGTTGGCAAAGGACAGCCCATGGTGGCGGTGGAGGCGGACGAGCTCCTGATAGAGCGGCAGCGGGGTATTGCCGGTGGCCAACCCGAGCACAGCCATGCGCCCCTGTGCGGCGCGGCTACGAATCAATTCGCTTATCTCGCCGGCCAGCTCACGCACGGCGACTTCAGCGCTATCAAACACACAAATCGATGGAAAACTCATAATCACAAAAAAACGCAAAAAACCCTGACAAACAAAAAAAGTACGCGGCAGACTGGGATCAGTCTGCCGCGTATGTCAAGGCCGGGAATATCTTTTACCAGCCGAAAACCACCGGTGGCCCGATGACGCGCACGTTTCCGCCCTTGTGGTCCTCGCTTTCTTCGATGGCGCTGACCACATCGTTGGTGAATTCGATGACTACTTTGCCCCGTTCTTCTTGGGTGGCATAGGCGAACTGGCGGAAGGCTTGGCCGGTGCGCGGGTCGATCCGGGTGGTGTAGTGGTTGACGGTTTCGTAATCGACATATTCCCATGAGCCGCTTTGGCCGGCGTTGGTGCGGCGGACGGTGGTTTTGGTAGGTTTGCCTTTGACCAAGCTCACTTCGTCGAGGGTCATGCCGATGGCCACTTTTTTAGCTGCGATGAGGGCCTGGACGTCGATTTGGCGGGTGTAGAGTTTTTTGAGGTTTTCGACAAAGTCGGGGTCTTTGGAGGAAAATGCCCACGGAGCCACCCACCCGGCGATGTCATTGTGGGTCCCTTGGCCGCGCACTTTGTAGGCTTTGTCGCTCATGGCTTCGAGAGGCAATGTTTGGCCGGTCTTGAGGGTGCCGATGCGGCTTTTGCCACCCTTGTCGGAAAAAACCGGGGCTTCCTTGATGACCGTTAGTTCGATGGGTTTTTTGACGGTTTGTGAGAGATAGACCACATCAGGATCGCTATCGAGCAACGATTTGCGGTCCTTGGCGGGCTTGATCTCAGCGCCAGCGGAAACGACCAGCCACAGGGAAATAACGGCAAACAGGGTGGTTTTCATGACTTGATGGTACGACAATTCTGCAAAAAAGAAACCGGCAATCGACACTAGGACGCACAGCCCCGCCATCTCATTCAGGCAAATTTCAGGTATTTTTTCCACGACGCGGCGATCATGCACTGAAGTCCGCTTGCTGGGGTGCGGTTCGTCGGGGGCGATCGTTTCCCCAAACCGCTCACTTGACGCGCAGGCCGCCACTGCGCAACACTCGCCGCGCGGCACGGTGCCGCTCATTTGCCATGATTCCGGATTCATCAGCCAGTCTTTCCTCGAAGCTTTTCGCCGTTGCCAAACAACTCATTCCCGGTGGTGTCAACTCGCCGGTGCGCGCCTTCCGCAACGTCGGTGGCGAGCCGTTTTTCGTCCGTCGTGCCAAGGGCTGCCGGATCGAGGATATCGACGGCAAGACGTACATCGACTACATCGGTTCGTGGGGGCCGAACATTTTAGGTCATGCGCCCACCGTCATCACCAATATCATTCACGAGGTGGCCAAGGACGGGATTTCTTTCGGTATCCCCAATCCCTTTGAGGTGGAAATGGCCCGCACCATCTGCGACTGGGTGCCATCAGTCCAAAAAGTGCGCATGTGCAACTCCGGCACGGAGGCGACCATGTCCGCCATCCGCCTCGCCCGCGGATTCACCAAACGTGACAAGATCGTCAAATTCGATGGCTGCTACCACGGCCACAGCGATTCATTGTTAGTGGCAGCTGGTTCTGGTGCGCTGACCCATGGTGAGCCGGATTCGGCGGGTGTGCCCAAGGATTTTGCCAAGCACACGCTGGTGCTGCCCTACAACGATCCCGCTGCCCTCGAAGCGGTCTTCGCCGCTTGTGGCGAGCAGATCGCGGCTATCATCGTTGAGTCCTATCCCGCCAATGCCGGCTTGGTTTTTCCCCAGCCCGGCTTCCTTGAGCGGCTCTCATCCATCACCAAACAATACGGTGCCTTGCTCATTTTTGACGAGGTGATGACCGGTTTCCGCCTCGGCAAGGCAGGCGTCCAAGGGCTCGAAAATCTTACGCCCGACCTGTCGTGCTTCGGCAAGGTCATCGGCGGTGGTTTGCCCGTCGGGGCCTTCGGTGGGCGGGCAGACGTGATGGATTATCTCGCGCCGATCGGCCCGGTCTATCAGGCAGGCACGCTCTCCGGCAACCCGCTGGCGATGGCCGCCGGCCTGGCCCAATTGCGCGAGTTAGAGCGATCCTCGGGCTTTGCCCGCTTGGATGCCTTGGGAGCGCATTTTGAGCAAGGCCTGCGTGCGATGCTCAGCGCCAAGGGTGTCGCGCATCGCGTCAACCGCGTTGGTTCGATGTTCTGCCTGTTTTTTGTTGATCGTGACATCATCAATGTGAGCGATGTGATGCAACAAGACCTCGGGTTGTTTAAGAAATTCTTTTGGGGATGTCTGGCGAAGGGGGTTTACATCGCGCCGAGCCCCTACGAAACCGGATTTCTATCTCTCGCCCACAGTGAGGCTGATGTGGATGACACGCTCACGGTGTTCGAAGAGGTGTTGGCCGGAATCTAAAATGACCCTCAGATCCGCAGATCTCAGGATCGGGTTTCAAATAGGGATTGCGGATCTCTGGTTGAAACATCCGCGGGCCATGCAGCGTAGCCCCCGCGTTATGCGTATCTTGCTCGGTTTCTTCCTCTCCCTGAGTTGCTGTCTCTCGGCGGCTCTGCCACCCCATCCACGATTGTTCTTCCCGCCTTCCGCCGTCGCACCTCTCAAACAGCGACTCGCCGCCGACCCCTTGGCCAAACAACTCGACGCCAGCGCCATGCAACAGGCCGAAGCCTGCCTGAGCGAGAGAGCCGTCCGCTATGAAATTGCGGATGGCAAGCGCCTGTTGCCGGAATCCCGCCGGGCGATCCGTTGCGTCCTGCTCACCGCTTATGCCTGGCGCATGAGCGACGATTCCCGATTTTTTAATCGCTGCGTCGCTGAACTGGATGCCGCCTGCGCCTTCAAGGACTGGCACCCGGACCACTTCCTCGATGTGGCGGAAATGACCACCGCAGTGGCCATCGGTTATGACTGGCTCTATCCGAAACTCAGCCCCGATCAACGCCAGCGCTACCAAGACGCCCTTGTCGCCCACGGTCTGGCCGCAGCTGCAGGGCGCAAGGACGGTTGGTGGCAAGGACCGACTAACAATTGGTCGCAGGTGTGCAGCGGTGGAATGATGCTCGCGGCCGACGCAGTGAGCGAGGTGGAGCCGGATCTATCGAAAAAAATACTGGAGCACACCCGTCGCATCATTCAAAGTTGCGAGCGTTTCTATCAACCAGAGGGGGCATTTCCCGAAGGGCCGGGTTATTGGCATTACGGCACGACGTATCATGTGCTGGCGATGGCGCTGATGGAACGAGACGCGCTGCAAACGCTGAATCCGATATGGAAAATGACTGGCCATTTCCTGCTCCAGGCCACGGGTCCGAGCGGCATGCCATTTAATTTTGCCGATGCCCCTCCCGGTCAAGCAGAAGGCTCGCCGGCCCAGACGTGGCTCGCGAGCCGCACCCGGGATCCGCTAGCCAGCAATGCGGCACGCGACTTGCTCAGCCGCCGCTATGCGGAAACGCACCCACCCAATGATCGCTTCCTGCCGCTCACCCTGCTGTGGTTGCCGGCGGCTTCACCCTCCCCGAGCGCCGCGTTGTATGCCAGCTTCCAAGGGGAACAATCGCTGGCATTTTTCCGCAGCGATTGGAGTGCCAACGCCCTCTGGCTGGGCATCAAGGGCGGCACTCCGGCCGCTTCCCACGGACACATGGATTGTGGGTCGTTTGTCCTCGATTGGGCGGGTTCCCGCTGGTTTCACGACTTGGGGTCCGACAACTACAATCTTCCCGGATACTTCGGCAAGCAGCGGTTTTCGTACTTCCGTCTGCAAAACCTTTCTCACAACTCCCTGGTCATCGACGGCAAACTCCAAACCCCTAAGGCCAAACCTTGCCCGCTTTCCCCTATCCAAATTCGTGGCTCCATCGCCACCACCACCATCGACCTGACCAACGCCTATCATGACCAGTGCGAGCAGGTAACCCGCAAGGTCGAATTCTCCGCCAGCCCGCCGCAAATCACCCTCACCGACCACCTGTTCGCCCCTGCCGGCCCGGTCCGCTGGCAAGCCGTCACTGATGCACAGGTGAGCATCGCCGGGGCCGTGGCAACCTTGGAAAAGGAGGGTCACCGGCTCGTGCTCTCCTCCTCAAATCCCGCCCTGGTCTGGCAAATCGCCGACGCCACAGCGCCAGACAAAGCCGAGAAGTCCAATCCTAACAGGCGTATCCTCTCCATCACCGCGCCTGCCACCGCAGACCTAACGCTCGCAGTGCGCATCGCCGCCGAGTAGCAGCCCCTGCGGCCAACACTGTCCAGTTAGCGCTCTCTGGCGGAAAATTGGTATCTTGCCTGTGATGGCTGGAAGCCTATCCTCCTACAACCGTATTGGCTCTTCCCGCCGCACTCCATGCAGTGGCGGTTCATGAGCAGCGCAACTAACCACTCTTGCCCTGCCACAGCCGCCAACCCCCGCGCCAACCCCCGCGCCAACCCCCGCGCCAACCCCCGCGCCACCCGCGCGCGACGCACCTTAAATCGCCGCTGTTTGCTCTTTTCTGTTATCGGATTTCCTGCTTTCCTCGTTCGTGTTTCAGACTTCATGACCAGCGTGAAAAGCAGATCCTTTCCAAACGACCTCGATCAAATACAATCCCGTGCAAATCAATGATTTGTGATTTGCCGCAATATCGTGCCCCCATTCCATGCCGAAAGCCAAAAAGAAAGAAGTTCTGGAGACCCTGAAAGAGGGCGAGATCATGGATTTCATCACCGGCAAGCCGGTGAAGGACACGCCGAAGGAACGGATTCGGCAGGAGGTGGCCCGCCAGCTCATTTTCGAGTACCAGATCGCGCCGGAGTCGATGGCCACGGATTTCCGCCTGACGGTGGAGGGCAAGAGCCGGAAATTGGACATCGCGATCTTTGAGGCTGGCAAGGACCACGACCTCAAAACCCTGGTTCGGGCAGTGGTCTGCCGCCCGGCACCCAACGTCGGCAGGAAGGGCGTCGTCAAGATTCGGGACTTCAAGCAGGCCGAAACGGATCTTGAAGAACTCAAAGGCATCATGATTTCCGCCGATGCTTGCGAGTGGGGGCTGTGGACCAACGGCCTGGAGCGGTTCTTCCTCCGCCGCGAAAAGCGGCGGTTCGAATACAAGTTCCATCCTCATGGCGACTGGCCGATGGCCGACGGCACGATGACGACCCCGGACATGCACGCGGAAACCTACGTTCGTCCCGGAGAGGAGAACGCGCTGCGCCGCGCCTTCCAGCGCTGCCACAATTTCATTCACGGCAACGAGGGCATGCCGAAGGACGCGGCGTTCTGGCAGTTCCTCTACCTGATCTTTGCCAAAATGTGGGATGAGAAGAAGAACCGAGGGGCAAAGCGCCAGTTCTTCGCGCTGCCCACGGAGCCGTTTGATGACGAGGGACGGATGAAGATCCGGGCGCGCATCAAGCCGATCTTCGAGGCCGTCAAGAAACAATACCCGACGCTGTTCCGTGCAAACGACGAGATCACCCTATCCGACCGCGCCCTCGCCTACATGGTGATGGAGTTGGCTCGTTACAATTTCTCCCGTTCCGACGTGGATGCCAAGGGCGCGGCCTATCAGGAAATCGTCGGCTCCAACCTCCGGGGCGACCGTGGGCAATACTTCACGCCGCGCCGCGCCGTCGATCTTGTGGTCCGTATTCTCGATCCGAAGCCGGATGAGATTGCGGCGGACATCGCCTGCGGAACCGGTGGTTTCCTAGTGTCCATCCTGGCTCATCAATTGCGCCGCTTCAGGGAAGAATACAAGCGCGACCTTGGGGATCAAACCATGGACGGCATTCTGGATCGCCTGCAAGACTACGCTCGCAACAAGCTTTTTGGTGCGGACTTCGACCCCTTCCTGGTCCGCGCCGCAACCATGAACGTCCTGATGGCCGCCAACGTGGAAGGCAACATCTTCCACATGGACTCCCTGGCCTTTCCCAAAAGTCACCTTCAGGGGAACGATGTCGCCAAACGGAAAATCCCATTCGGCTCAATCGATGTCCTCATGACCAATCCGCCATTTGGCTCGGAGATCCCGATCACGGAACCTGCCATATTGGAAAACAACCCGCTTGCCATCCGTTCGGTCAAAAACAAAAACGGCGTATGGGAGGAGCAGGCCAATCGCCACAATGCGGTGGCGCCTGAGATTCTTTTCATCTCCCAAGCCGTGAAGTGGCTCAAGCCCGGTGGCCGCATGGGCATTGTTCTGCCTAACGGAATTCTTGGGAACCCTGGCGATGAACCGGTTCGCACATGGATTCTCCGACACTGCTGGGTGCTTGCCTGCGTCGAGGTGCCGGTCGAGGCGTTCATTGTCGAGGCCAATGTCGGCATCCTGACCAGCCTGCTTTTTCTCAAGAAGAAGACGGATGCCGAGATGTTCGCTGAGGCGCAGGGCCACGTTCATGAATACCCGATCTTCATGGCTGTGGCTGAGAAGGCCGGCGTGGATCGCCGGGGCAATGTCCTCTACAAGCGCAACCCGGACGGAACGGAAAAGCTGGTGACGAAAATGGTTACGGAAACCGTGAAACTCAACGGCCATACCGTCACCCGCCAGCGCAAAATCGTTGAACCGGAAATCGACGACGATTTCCCCATCATTGGTGACGCCTATGAGGAATTCCGCCGTCACAACCCGATGCCAGGATCATGATCACCCGGATCGAAGCCTATCGCTATCGCTGTTTCGAGCGGCTCCAGTTGGATCTCGGTCCGTATCAGGTTTTGGTCGGGCGCAACGGCGCGGGAAAATCCACGTTGCTGGACATTCCCGTGCTGCTAGGTGAGATGCTTCAACAGCAAAATCTCCGCAGCGCCTTTTTCAATCCAACCCCATCGCATAAGCGCCCCCGCGCCGATGGTGCCCAAGACTTGGTCTTCAAGCGTGCCGGAGACTGGTTTGCCCTGGCAGTGCATTTGCAACTCCCCCCAGAAGTGGCCGTCCGTGCCGGCGCCTCCTCTGTTCGTTATGAACTGGCGTTTGGAGTCGAGGGCAGCGCCCTGCGCCTTACCCAGGAGGCCTTGATCCTTTTCGACGAGTTGCCCGCCGTTGAAGATCTGCCAGAAACCCTCTGGGCCAGCAGCCATCTGCCCGACGGAAAACACTTCCGTGTCGTGCTGACACGCGAGTTGGGCGGGCGCACCATGTTTGAGCGGGAGCCGCGATTGCGCGGACCCAAAGCATCGTCCGCCATTTTCGAAATGCCGGCAGATGTGCCCGCCTTGGCGTTTGTTCCACCTGATGCCGAACGCCACCCTGCTGCGGCTTGGCTGCGCTCGTTCCTCGGCCGGGAATGCATGCTCTATCAACCGGCGTTGGATTCCTTGCGCAATGCTCAGCCGTCTCCGGGTGTAGGCTTTGCCATCGCCCCGGATGCCTCCACTCTGGCATGGTCGGTTTTGCGCTTTGCGAGCGAGGACGCTCGGGGGTTCGAGGAGTGGAACGAGCACGTGGCCTCAGCCCTGCCGGGATTTGTGAAAGTGGAAGCGCGGCAACGGGAGGACGACGGGTTTGCATACCTTCGGGTCCACTACCGCAACGGCATGATGGTTCCAGGACACGGGCTTTCCGACGGCACACTTGCCGTGCTGGCTTACACGATTCTGCCCTATCTGCCCAACGCCCCGCGCTTTCTGGCCGTGGAAGAGCCCGAGAACGGGATTCATCCTAAAGCCATCGAGGCCATTCTCGAAATGCTGCAAGTGATGGAACAAACCCAAGTGTGGATTACCAGCCACTCTCCCATCGTAGCCGCCGTCACCGAACTGACGAACCTGCTTTGCCTATCGATTGGAAAATCGGGCGGGGTGGCTGTGGTTCCAGGCAGCCATCATCCGGTCCTTGCCCATTGGCACGGCAACCCCAGTCTTGGAACCCTGCATAGCGCGGGAGTCTTGTAATGCGACCTTTGATCTTTCATCTGGCGGATAACTCGATGGTCGAGGGTTTGAAAGCCTTCTTCCAAAAGGACACTTGGCATTATGCACTTGGTTGCCGCCGCTTCGATATTGACGCGGTGGGCGATACCGACTTCCTCAAGATTCCCGGCGGTGATGACCAGGTCGTCTGGAAGAGTGCCGGGGAAAATCTTGAAACATTCTGTGAAACCCACGAACGGGCCATCGTGATTCTCGACGAATGGTTCGATCCCTGGCCGGGCGCCGCCCAAATCAAGAGCGACATCACCGCCGATCTCGTGAATTACGGGTGGCAATCTGAACGGATAGAAATCATCGTGATCCAACCGATGCTGGAATCCTGGGTGTGGATGGAAAGCGATCATGTGGCCAAAGCCTTTGGCTGGCCCTCCTATGTTGAACTTCGCGAGCAACTGGTGTCTGAAGGACTGTGGGCCGCAGGTGCTCCAAAACCTCATGCTTTGAAAGAGGCCTGCAACCGGGCCGCAAGGCTCGGCAAAACACGCAGCGGAAGAATTATCTTTCGCAACGTATTCAGGGCTGTCTCCAGCCGCTCACTCAACCGCTGTGAAGAACCGGGTTTTATGGCCATGCGCTCCGCTCTCCAAACTTGGTTCCCGGTGGAAGGAGTGCCTTCGTGAAAAAATCTATCATTCGAAGTACATGGTTGGCCAAAGGTGGGTACCGCTTGGACTGCTCGCCATATCTGGGAGGAGCCTTGGAAGCGCAGGTTCTACTAGAAGAACTAGCGGTGAGAAAGGATCCACTTGGGGATGTTACATCGGCGATTCTGAATATTGGAAGGATCAAAAGACAGTGGGTAGAATCACCGGAATTGGGCACTCCGTTCCTTGCGGGTAGCAGCATTCAACAAGCCGATCTTTCAAACTTATCCTTGATTTCAAATAAAGCTGTAAGGGAAAATCCATGGCTCCTAGTAAAGCGTGGAACCACTTTGATAACCCGCTCGGGATCTATCGGAAAAATGGCCTATGTGCGCGAGGAAATGGAAGGCTTGACCTGCACGGAAGATGTTCTGAGAGTAGTTCCGAACACGGCGAAGATCCCTTCCGGCTATCTCTATGCCTACCTCAGTAGCAAGTTCGGAATTCCGTTGATAGCCTCGGGAACATACGGAGCAATCATTCAGCATCTCGAACCCGAACATATCTCTGGACTTCCCGTGCCACGCTTCGGCGCTGCATTGGAGAAGAAAATTCATGATTTGATTGAAGAAGCTGGGAGCTTGAGGAGTGATGCGAGTTCACTTTTTGAAACATCTCTTGATGAGTATCACAATGCCACTGGATTGAAGAAGTCTCTTGGCACCCTAAGCAGCCACCCCAGTCAGTGGATTACCGTTTCCTGCGATAAACTTAGCGGGCGCCTTGATACGAATTTTCATCGGGCCTATCATGTTGAGGCACTACATCCGTTTGCAGCCGGGATAACCCCACAAAGAACCATCAGAAGTCTTGCCCAAAGCATCATCGAGCCGGCGCGTTTCAAAAGGATAGAAATTTCGGATCCGTCTTCCGTTGGATTGTTTGGAACTGGATCATTGGCCGACGTTGATCCAAAGCCAATGTATCGAATTGCAGGTGGAAAGTGGGTGGATAGCTATCGAGTGGACGAGCAAACACTGCTGATTCCCCGCTCTGGCCAAATTTATGGAATTATCGGTCGGTGTTATCAGCCGATTGGGGAGGTCCTCCACTCGGCTGTTACCGAAGATGCGATTCGCATCAACTGTATTGATCAAGAAACGGCTGGGTATTTGTATCTCGCGTTGAGCTCGCCTTTTGGACTCAGGCAATTGAAGGCACGTTGTTTTGGTGGCTCGATTCCGACATTGGACGTGGCAAATGTTGCTTCCGTATTGATTCCTGCACTTGGCCCTAAGGAACGGAAACATCTTGGATCCGAAGCGTATCGTGTAGCAACCATGCGAACGGAGGCTCTCGAAAAGGAATCAAAAGCACGTGAACTGCTCGTTCGAGCCATTGAGTCAAACGCATCATAGCCATGGCCCAAGTTATCCCCATCGGCCAACCAGCCAACGACCCGGAACGCCAGGCCATAGCGGTTCTGAGGGATGGCTTGCCTGCGGATTACCGGATCGTCCACAACTTCGAGTTGCGGGCGGAGGGTGGCCAGTGGTTTGAGATCGACCTGGCCGTGGTGACGCCCCATTCCGTCTATCTGATCGATGTAAAATCCACCTATGGGGAGATTCATGTGGCGGGCGGCAAGTGGCACCCCGAAAGCAGAGCGCCTTATGCCTCGCCTTTGGCAAAGCTGCGCCAGCATTGCCGTCAACTTCACGGTGTCTTTTCTGCCGGTGTCACCCCAGCCAACCAGGGCATGCGTCATGTCTGGGTGGATGCGCTGATTATCCTGACGAATCCAAGTGCCATTCTGCGCGATCCGGAAGGCAGGGACCGAGACAGCGTGGTGAAGTTGGATCAAGCGGTCCGCGCCTTGATGGACCCAAGCCGCCTGCCGGTACGCACGCCTCCTCCTGCTCCAACCGCGCCATTTCTTGGGAAAATCCTGGAAACCTTCAGTGGCAAGAACGCCAGACCATTGCAGGCGCTGCCGCTTCTCGGGCTTTCCTGGCAGTGTGAGGAACGCCTGACGTCCAACGACTTTTACACCGAATACCGGGCACGCAACACCACCGGTTTCAGCACCGAGCGCGTAATCCTCAGGGTCTATCGCGCCGATCCTTATGCGACGCAGGCCGAGCGCGAGGCCGAACGTCAGCGGATTGCGAACGCCTATTCGGCGCTCACCAAACTTCCGCCTCATCATTGCATCCCGGCGGCGAGGGACTTCTTTCCCACGGAACGCGGCGACGGTTATGTGTTGGTCCTGAACGATGCTCCCGGAACCTCACTGCGGGTTCACATCACCAAAGCCGGCCAGCAGTTGACCATGGATCAGAAGATTCAGGTACCTACGACGGCGTGTTTTTCAACAAACTGGTCGTGTTCGACGAGGCTCATAAATACATCGACAGTCAGGATCTGGTTGACGGCTTGGTGAGCGTGGTTCGTGAAATGCGGCACAAGGGGACATCGATCCTTGTGGCCAGCCAAGACCCGCCCTCGGTCCCTGTCTCGCTGATTGACCTTTCCACACAAATCATTCTGCACAGATTCAATTCTCCGGCTTGGCTCAAGCACATCCAAAAGGCCAATGCGGCACTATCAGGTCTACAGGCCGAGCATCTTGCCAGGCTAAAGCCAGGAGAAGCCTTCATATGGTCTGCCAAGTCAACAGATTCGGCATTTTCCAACGAAGCGGTCAAAGTGCAATGCCGCCCAAGGGTCACACTTCACGGTGGGGATACCAAGACGGCGGTTGATAAGAAGTAGGTTCACGCGTTCTAAAGGCGCATTTTTCAAGTATCACATAATATGCCGACAACAACAACAAATCAGTCAGCGGTTATGGGGCTCCGCCTTTTCCGCCACTCCATGCAGTGGCGGTACATGAGGTTTACCGGCCCTTTTCTTGTCTCTTTGAGACTTCCGGCTTGGGTGTTAGAGCAGTGGTCAGAAAATCGCTGAGGCAGCGCAACGGGTGCTGGGCGTGGTGCGGAGCGACGGAGAGATAGAGCTTGAGTTTGGCCTGGGCAGCAGGGCAGGGGCGGAGGGCTTCGAGTATCGCGTGGCGATAGCGAGGGTCGCGTAAGTCAGCAAACAGATTGGCTAGGCGCACGGCGGCCTCGCGGCGCAGGTCGGGGTGGCGCTCGTCGTCGAGTTGCTCGATCGTTAGGTCGAGGGCGCTGCCATAGTGGCCAGTTCGCCAGGCGATAATGGCGGCGAAGTTGCGGATTTCGGCGGGATAGCGCGGCTGGGGGAATTCCTTTTGATAGGCGGCGATGGCGGCGAGCAGAGGGGCGGGGCGGAATGGTTCCGTGGATTCCACGATGGTATAACTATCGGTTTCCTCGTCGGATTTTTCGGCATGGCCGAAGCGCTCGGGCAATTGGCGATAGATGGCGCGCAGCAGCAACAGGCTGCAAGCTTGGCGGCGTGGCGACTTGGGATATTTCTCAAGAAACGCGCGGCATCCCTTCTCGACCGAGCGGTACGATGGATAGCGCGGTTCCATGGCGCCGTCGGGTCCGCGGTCGGCTTCGTTGGCATAGAGTTCCGCATAGTCGATGAAGTCGGGGACGGTGGCGAGTTTCGGGCTTTTTCGGGCATTTTCTAACAATTCCCAAAATGTGGTGCGCGGGTCTTTTTTGTTAGGCTCCCAATGATTGAAGGTCGGGAAGTCATCCGCCCGCAAGCGCAGCTGGATGTATTTGTTGCGGGCGGAGTCGCTGAGGTCCGGCAGTTCCTGAAAGAGCGTTAGATCCTCAAAGAGATTGGCGAGTTTCATTTGGGTGGCATTTTGTGCGGTGGTGAGTGCCGTCTCAAATGCCTGGCGAACCAAGGTGGCGGGAAATTGGGTTGGCAGATCGGTGGGGTCCACCGCCACCTCATCCAATTCTTTCACCAGGGCAGCGGTGTCGGGGTTGTCCGGGTTATCCATTTCACTCAGAGCTTCGAAGTCGCCGAAGGCATCATAGGGCAGCGCATGGTAGCCACCGAGCAGTGAGGCCGCCTGAAAATCACGCTCTCTATCGAAGTCACCCAAGACACTCCACGAGGTGATTTCCAGCGCCGGATCTTCGGCTGTGCCTGGTTGTGGGTCCGGCTTGGGAGCCGGATCAAAATTCCACGATACCGCGTCGCGGGCTTCCTGTGAGTTCGGCGATTCTTTGCGAAGCACGGTTAGGATGTCGCGCGATGCCTTGGCGAGGTTCGACTCAATGGCACGGGTGAAATCGTAATCACTGCATCTGGCGGTGCGCTCGATGCCTTCGAGCACCTTGAAACGCGCCTTGGCGGATAGCTCAGTGGCAGGCAGGCTGCGGGCCGCACGCAACCACCAACCGGTGGCATGGCGATTGAAATTTCGGCTTTCCAGTTCTTGGTCTGGATCGGAAAATCCGAGGGCACGGGCGTTGTCGCGCCAAATCAGATAAGGGCCTGCCGGATAGGCCTCGGTGTCGGCGGCAAAGGCATCGCCGAGTGCGAGCATGGCCTGGGCACGGGCGGCGACGTCGCCCTGTGATGTGGCTTTGAGCAGCTCGGTGTAGCGGGTCATGCGGGCTAAAAACTTGGGATCGGCACTGAGGTGTGCCGCCCCGACAAAATCCTCGTTAGCCGATTTCCGCCCGGCCAGGATTTGCTTGAAGTCGGCAAACTCATTGGCCTTCTCCTGCCATTCCTTGCGATCCAGCACTGCCTCAAGTTCCGGCAAAGGCGCGAAGTTCACTATGGTTTCCTTCAAGGTCGCGCCAGCATCCGTGCCGTCAATGGCTGGATAGACGGCGCTGCTCGTTAGGTCGATGTCGTTCTCAGGCGGTGGATAGACGCCCGAGTAGCGGTATGGATCAGTTAGATCTTCCTGGCTCAAATAAAAATACGCTTCGCCGGCGCGGTTGGCGTCCACCAGTGCTTGAGCGAGGCGGACGGGCACCGCCCTGCGCAACGGTGAGGCGTCGTAGGTTTTTAAAAACAGCAGGCCTGCATCGATGGCCTCTTGGGTTATGCCGGCACGTTGCAGCGCCACCAGTCGTGCAAAAAGCAAATCATCGCTTTGGGTCAGTTCGCTGCCTGTTGGATCCGTTAGTTTGATAGCTTCTTGTTGGTGGCCGGCGGCGCTGGCGGCTTGGGCAAGCATGGCACGCAGGCGCCAGGCCCAGATACCTTGATAGATTTTTTGTTCGTGGGAGACGGCGGTGGCGAGTTTGGGCAACACGTTGAGCCGCCATTGTTTCAAGGCGTCGGGCGTGTCGTATTTGCCATCGCTGGGGTCTGTTTCCGGCGCGTTGAGGACAAAGTACACGGCGGCCTGGGCGATGCGCGGATGCTGCGCCACCATCTTGAGGACCGCCTCGTTGGGGTCCTCGGGGTTGGCGACGATGCGACTGAGAACCCGCTCGATCATGTGGGCGGCGGATTTCGCGCATTCAGGATGGGCCGGATCCTCGAGCTGGGTGATGAAATGCCCGAGCGCCTCGTCGGGGCGGGTTTTCCAAAAAATCCCGCCGAGCCAGCCGTGCGCGTCGGCAGAGTAGCGTCCACTTGGATAGAGCCGGAGATATTCCCGGAACGCTGTCTCAGCGACGGCCAAACGTTCGGCTTCTTCAGCCTCGCTGAGGGTCTCGCCGGAGTAGCGGGCCAACCACAAATCGCAGCGCGCCAGCAGGAAGCACGCTGTCTCTGCCCGGGGATGGGCCGGGTGCTGCTTCACAATTTCCTCAAACCAGGGGCGGCATTCCACGCGGAATCCGTTGGCAAACCGCGCGGCTCCCTCCAGATAGAGTCGGTGCGCCCGCATGGCATCGCTCTTGGCAAAGGCATCCGGCGCGTCTTTCGTTGTGGCCCGCGGTGGTTCGGCCACCCGCTCTTGCGCATAGGCTTGGCGCGCCGCCTTGTCCGGCCCGGCTGCGGTGATCGCGTCTCGGACGTCGTAGAGCATCGCTAACAACTCTGAGGTTTTTGGATAGGTGGCGCGAGCCCGCATCGCTAGATCATCGATTCGGGCGGCCAAAGCCGCGGGTTTGGCGCTGCCAATGTCCTCGATGATGGCGGTGACTTCCTCGGGTGCTACCGGCTTGGTCGCTTCCGTTAGAGGGGTTTTGGCGGCAGTTTCTAGCAAAATTACACCGAGCGATTTGGCTGGCAGTCGGTCCAAATCGCTGGCTAGCGAATGGGGTGGTTCGTCATCAAACCACGCCCCGCTGGCGGCCACGCGGACGGCTGTTAGCAGGATGGCGAGGCTGATGAGTTGGATCAAGAGGCGGGGGCGAGGGGTTGCCATGGCGGGTGAGCTTCGGAATTGAGAATGCGGTAGCGCAGCGGCAATGCGGCGGCGGCCGGGGCGAGTTGGAATATCCCGGATTCCAGCGAACTGCCAGCGGGTAACGCGCTGAACCAAAACGTCAACCGTGTGGCGGTGGCCAGCGGCACGGAAGGACAGGCAACCTGCCCGTCAGGGACGACGGGCTTTGAGCCTGTCGTTTCATCGGGGAACAGGTGCCCGACAACC
>CAIQXC010000679.1 GCA_903875675.1 Akkermansiaceae bacterium | reverse complement strand
TTGTCAGCAGTGGGATTGTCAGCAGTGGGATTGTCAGCAGTGGGATTGTCAGCAGTGGGATTGTCAGCAGGGGGATTGTCAGCAGTGGGATTGTCAGCAATGGGATTGCCGGTGAATTCATCATCGGTGGGCGCGTCAGCTGCTGGCGGGTAAAAGGAGGGAGGGTCATCCAAAGGGTGCATTGAATTGTATCGGTGTTTCTGCCATTCGAACTCAATTGTGTCAGTCATCGCTATGGTATCGAGAGCATGACGTTTTATTGAGAAAATGTCGCCAATTCTAGCGGCCCTGGTCTGGCGGATGCCAAGGTCTCTGAGTAGTTTGAGCTGTCTATCGAACATTGAGTTCATATTTGTTCTTGGTTAGTGATGTCGCCTTGTATTTGTTACGGTTTTCGCCGTTGGCAAGGAATTTTCAGAATTCTTTTCGGGGAGTTTAGGAGGTTTCCGGGTTTCAGTTTTTGCAATATTGACCGACGCGGAGGGTGGTGGTTTTGTCGCTGAAGGCAGGGCCATCATTCAACCGGATTCCAGCTCACTATGTCAGAGCAGGAAAACCCCATCCGGGAGTTACCTCTAAATGCTGTCTGCCGTGCGGGGACGACGGAATCCGTTGGTGGCTACTTTAATGTCTTCCTGGCATCGGCAGGCCGTTGCCGCCGACCTCATTCAGCCGTTGAACGAGGTCCATGCGCGTGAATTCGAGGTGGAGGTTTTGATTGATGTAGGATTTGAAACGGAAGTATTCGGTCTCCCCCGTTCCGCATCGTGAATCCTGAATGCCGTTGATGAGGTCTCCGTTTCGATAGACCGAAAGCGGTTTGCCATCCAGCATGTGGAACACATTGTCGAGCGCCCGCAGTTCGTTTTCGGAGTGGTAGCTCACCCGGAACTTGCTACTGCTCCAGGCTTTTTCAACCCGGTTGGCAAGGATGACACGCCTTCCCACCTTGAATCCACTGTTTGTCTTGAAGCGGAGCGACGGCGGGCGCAGGAATTCAAAGACCTCGACGATGGCCTCCTCCAGGAATTTCTTGGCCTGGCCGTCGAGCGATTGCAACCACCCGAATAGGTTGTCCATCGTGATTTCCGGGAGGTCCGTCCCGTCCGCAACCTGCCGGTCGATTTCGGCGGCACGCTTCACCGAGGCCATTTTTTTCAACTCGATCCGGTCGATCAGGTAACGCCAGGCGGCGGCCTTCAGACGTAGGATCTTACGGTCAAAGTCCATTGTGTGGTCACTGTTAGTGAACAGACACAGGTCATAGTGCGACCCCGGACCGTCGAATGCCCGGAAATGGGCCTCGGCCTGCTTCAGGCTGTCCAGTCCTGTTTTGAGCAGGTGGGACGCCAGGTTCCACTCCCGCACAAGTTCCTCAACGGTTTTGCGCGTTGCAAGTGAAGTGTTGGTGTTCATGTTGCAGTGAGTTGGATGTTAGTTGTGTGTGTGTTTCATGGAAGAGGGTTGGCCGCCATGAAGTTGAAAAGGGGGACTCCACGACGACACGGATGTGAGGGCATTGGTGGCAAGCCGAAAGACGGCTGATAGCCGACCACAATCAGGCTGCGGCTGTGGTTTCGTCATCCGATTTGTATTTTAGTTGGTCGACGCAGCACTCCGCCGTCGGGATGTCGGTGCGTGGCCCGAGATAGACCGGTTGATAGATGGAGCCGCTTTGCTTATGGGCGTACAAGTAGCGAGTCTCAACCACGGTCCCCACTTCTGGAATGGCGTGATTGGGCGGAATGGTGACATTGCCGGCGGGGACCAGCCTGTCTCCGTCGTACAAGCCCAGAGTAACGCTGCGCTTGTCATTGTGGCCGGTGACGAGGAAGGAGGCACTCTCGACGAATTTGAATTTCAATTGCGAACCTCCGGAGTTGGGGCGGCCGGCGCTGAATGGCGCATTCAGATTCTTGAACACGACGCCTTCGCGACCCTCATGGCGGAGTTCTTCAAAGGTCTCCAGTTTGTCGGCCGGGTCCACAGCGGTGTTGACCCAGCGGAGGGCCGGGTGGTTTGGCGGGATCAGGGTGAGCAACCCCGAGTCGCGGTCGAGATAGCGGCGCTGGCGCAAGTCGTTGCCGTTCATTTCCAGCAGATCGAAGGCATGGAGGGTTTCGCCTACGGCTTCGCCGTCGATGAGGCAATCGCCGGGAATCAGAGCCACGGCGGTACGGATTGGCTCGGGGATGGCGACAACCAGGCCCCTGCGGTTGATGCCGGTGATTTCGTGATCCTGCTTGCGAACCATGAGTCGGCGGCCGTCGTGCTTTTCCTGAAGGCAATGATGCTTGTCGGCGAGCAAGCGGGGCAGTTCGGATTCGTCAATGGCGTTGAGAAGTTGGCAGCGGACTCCGGTGTCGATTCCCTCCTGGCCGGTCAGCTGATAGGGTGTGCTGGTATCGGCGATGGGACGGTAGCCCTTGGCGACTTTGGAGGCGATGAGCTTATCGAAAACCTTGGTGGCCTCGGCCTGGGGCACCGGAACTGGCGTCTTGGTTCCGGTGTTGAGGGTGCCGCCGCGCCGACCATAAGCAAAGCTGACGATGAAGCCGTCGGCCTTGAGCTCGATGGCGGCGCGGTATTCCTTGTCGGAATTGCCCTCACGGAAGTACACACTTCCTGACCTCGGCGGAAAATGGTTTGGCACTTTTGGCGGCTCAGACGAGCTGATAGATCAGGCGGGCATGGGTTTCAGAGTGCAGGAAATCGAGCTGAGTTAGGTCATCGAGTAGGGCGGCGATGGCCTTGTCGTGGGCCGGAGAGGCCATACGGTGAATGCGGACGGTGAGGGTGTTTGCCGTCTCGTCGGGCACAAGGTCAGCGGAGGATACGAAGAGT
>CAIQXC010000678.1 GCA_903875675.1 Akkermansiaceae bacterium | reverse complement strand
CGGCGGGTTTGTTGTGGAAAATCCGGTTCACCCTGGCAATGGCCTGCATCAGGCCGTGACCGTGCATCGGCTTGTCGATGTAGATCGTGTGCATCGACGGGCAATCAAATCCCGTTAGCCACATGTCCCGCACGATCACCAATTGGAAGTCGTCGGTAGGATCGCGGTACCGCTTTGCCAGATGGTCCATGCACTGCTTGGTGCGGATGTGCGGCTGATAGGCTTGAGGGTCGGCGGCGGAGCCGGTCATCACCACCTTGAGCTTGCCCTTGTCGTCGGCGGCATGGTGCCACGCGGGGCGCAGCTGGGTGATCCGGTGGTAGAGGTCCACGCAGATGCGGCGGCTCATGCAGACGATCATCCCCTTGCCGTTGATCGCCTGCTGGCGTTTCTCAAAATGATCCACGATCAGCGCCGCCAGCTCATCCAGCCGCTCGGCCGCGCCGGCCAGCGCCTCCAGCGTGGACCACTTCCCGGCGAACTTCGCTTTCTCGGAATCCTCCATGCCCTCGGTGACTTCATCGAAGGCGGCGTCCACCGCCACCTTGGTGTCGTCGTCGAGCTTGAGGCGCACGATCTTGCCCTCGTAGTGGATTGGCACCGTGGCGTTGTCCTCCACCGCCTGGGTGATGTCGTACACGTCGATGTAGTCGCCGAAAACCTGCTGGGTGTTTTTGTTCACCATCTCGATGGGCGTGCCGGTGAAGCCCACGAAGGTCGCGTTCGGCAAACCTTTCCTAACATAGTGGGCAAACCCATAACTGACCTCGCCCGTGGCGCTGTCCATTTTCGCCTCAAACCCATACTGACTGCGGTGCGCCTCATCCACAAACACCACCACATTGCGCCGGGTGGTGATGACATCGAAGTCCCCATCCTCCGGCCGGAATTTTTGGATGGTGGCGAAAATCACGCCGCCCGCCTGACGGTCTAGCAAGGTCCGCAGTTCCGCCACCTCGGTCACTTGCTGCGGCGCTTGGCCGAACAACTCCGCGCAGCGCCCAAACGTCCCAAAAAGTTGTTCGTCCAGGTCGTTGCGGTCGGTTAGCACGACCAGCGTCGGGTTTTGCAAAGTCTCATCATGCACCAGCATCCCGGCGAAGAACGCCATGAGCAGGCTCTTGCCGCTGCCCTGCGTGTGCCAGATCACCCCGGCCTTGCCGTCGCTCGTCAGTGCCTTGAGCACCTTCTTCAACGCCTTCTTCGCGGCGTGATATTGATGGTAGCCCGCTGTCTTCTTGATGACCAAGCGCCCGTCATTCTCAAACACCGTGAAATACCGCAGCAGGTCCAGCAGCACATCCCGGCGGAGCAGGCCGCGCACCAGGGTTTCCCAAGCCACCAGGCTTTTTGGGTCCACCAGGGTTTCCCCGTCCACCGTGCGCCATGCCATGTGCCGGTCCAGATCCGCCGAGATCGTGCCGTAGCGGGCGGCAAAGCCATCACTCACCACATTCATCAGGTTCGTGCGGAACAGCGCCGGGATGTCTGCCTTGTAGGTCTGGATCTGGTGGTAGGCGGAAACGATGTCCGCGTTCTTCGCCTCCGGGCCTTTGAGTTCCATGACCACCAGCGGCAGGCCGTTGAGGTAAATCAAAATGTCCGTCCGCCGCTTGTTAGCCCCAACCACGGTCATTTGATTCACCGCCAACCACTCGTTGCGGGCGTCCTTCCAATCGACCAAGCACGCCCGGTCGTGGATCGTCTCGCCGCCGCGCTGGTATTCCACCGGCACCCCGTCAACCAGCAGACGGTGAATCCGCTGGTTCTCTTGGATCAACTCGGTGAAGCGCAGGTCCAGCACCGCATTTGCCGCCGCCGCCACCGCATCAGGCGGGAGGTCGGGATTGATCCGCGCTACCGCCGCCTTCAAGCGTCCCGGCAGCATCACCCCATGATAGCTTTCCCGCTCGCTGGAAGCGTCGGGATCAAACGCATCACCACCGTGACAGGAAAACCCCATCTCCGCGAGCAGGGTGAGGACCACGGATTCAAAACCGGATTCGAGGATCTTGGACATGGGGTGGTTTAGTCGGCGGCAAATTGATTGTTAAAACCATTCTAGAAATAGATCGAATTTAGTCTTAGAATTTGTTAGTTGATCCAACGATCCACCAAAAAGGCCCGCCTTGAGCAACGGCCACGCAACACCTTCAGAATGTATTTCGGTTTCAATTTGCTTCTGAATTGGGGGCGAATGAATCCTCCGTATGTAACTTCCTACAGGACCCCACCATCCCCCGCGTTGCTCCCATTGTGTCATGTCTGCAACCACAAGTCCATACAGGTATTCAAAACGGTCAAATGCATATTGATAATCTTCATCGCGAGGGAGGTACTCTCGCAGCGGTCCACGTAGTCCGGCGTAAATATGCTGACTTATTGAAATAGTTTGTCCGCCTGTGTTCGATAACCACTTTGTACAGTTTGCTTCTACTATATTGCTAGAATAGATCACGGCGCACACATCCTGTTTTTTGTCTGAATCACCGAATGCTTTGGGTTTGGTAAGAATACTAGCAAGTGTCCCATAGTTGCCAGATGCTACAGAAGCGAGACCGGCACCATAAATCAATAGAAGGGTTGGATAACGGCGCAGCATTAGCCAACATTCATAGCGAGAACCTTCGTCGGATTTGGTAGGGATCGCTATTCGCTGGATAGCGTTTGTCCAAAGGGTCGTCGCGCCCTCATCTCCCCAATGGCAACCAGTCACTAACATGGCAATCATGGTCTCGCAGAGGGAGTCATATTTATTTACGCGTCGCATGAACTCCTGTTGATGAGGCGTTTGATTATTCACGCGGAAATCCGGGGCGTTAAGTTCACCAAATAGTCTTTCCGTCTCCTCGTGAATGAGATCGCGCAAACGAATCTTTGCGGCTGGCTCAACAAGATACCGTTTAACTGTCGCCACGGCAATTTTCGCAGATAGCGGGTGCGGCGCGTGGAGATCATCAAGCGACTGCACCTTCTCCAGCAATGTCCCGAATAGATGGTTGGCATCGTTTGTTTGAAGCACAACTGCCTGGCGATGATCGGCCAAACTCTTGGCCTTCTCGCTTAGCGGTGATCGGGCGGTCCAAAATGTAGAAAATCGGCGACTCGGACATCGAGTAATGGCATTGCGAAGCGCCATATCCCAGTCGCCCGACCACCCGCTAATAATCAGCCCATACTCGTCAAGCACGCGATCTAGCAACTGATTCAGAGGCTCATCGTAAACGGCGAGTTCCTGCTCGGTATTCTTGATCCTCGAATCAAGGTAATCCCCGTGAAGCTTGATAATCGTTACGCCAGAATGCGCAAGTGGCAACGACCCGGCGATTTGATCCGTCGTGCTGATGACCGTTGGCCTGATACCCACTTCTTCAAGTGCCATCTCGGTTAGTCGGTCAAAATTCGTGGTAATGATGACCCGCAGGAAGCCGCCGACTACCAACTGCGCAATTGCCTTGTGTGCCGCAGTGGGGAGTTTGAGCCCCTGAGTTCGTTCTTCACCCGTCGGTTCGAAATAGCCACGGAGCAATTGTTGCCGCTCCGTTGGCGTCTTTGCAATTGCATCCAGGAGAGAGCTGTAGTCGGGTTCGGTTCCATGCGTCGTTCTAAACCAGTCAGCCGGGTCAGGCTCGCAATCTGCATTCTGAAGCTTTGCCACTTTTCGGATGAGGTCGATAACGACTTCCCAGCCGGTCGGAATACCGGATGCGCGCGAAATCCCGGAGCCCAACAAAAGAGCGTAGGCTCCCTTGTTTGAGTAGATGGCGAACGCAAGTGAAACCATCGGGTCGATCATAGGACAACCTCCTTTGCTTCTTTTACGCTCACCTCCCCGCTCAGCAACTTCGGCAGCAGCGTGTCGCGCAGGGCGGCGAGGTCGCGGGATTCCCCTGAGTATAGCAGCTCAAAAATGGGGATGCAATAATCGGAATATGCCTCAAGAATAGCAACTGGTGGTAATGTTATTTTGTATCCTCCAAGGAGACCGTTGGCATCGAGGTTTGGCACCGATGTGCCATTGATGTAATCCCAAATTGAGTCGTCATCGAATTTTTCCTGAAACAATCTATCAAGAAATATTGCATGCGCCCTGCTAGGGGCAGTAAATCGCTTCACAAAGTTTGAGTAAATTGCTTCATATTGGTGCATGCTCTGCAAATTAGGACTGCACCACAACGGTCTCCCGCAAGGTCCAGCTCCCGACGAAGCGATCAGGAAATCGCAATTCTGCATGCTCCTCTTCTCAAGTGCTTGAGGTTTGATAAAACGGATGGGCGCTCGCGCAGAATTTCCTGATTTGCGGAGATCCTCCATATCACACCCACGAAGGCATATTGCAGGAACAAGTCCTTCTGCGGGCAAATCCTCTCCCCATTGACCGCCAATGCTTTGCTCGGCAATAGCTCCAACATTAACAACCTCCCACCCCTTCGGGATCTGCCCGAGGTCCGAGTCTTGGAAGTGATCCGGGAACAGGGCGGCGGTGGCGGCGTCCATGCCTGCGGGTGGGCGGCCTTCGAGTTTGGCGCGGACCGGATCAAAGTCCACGAACCAACTCTTGAACAGCGCCCGCGCCATCTCCTCCAGCGTCTCGTTGATCTCACGGTTCACCTCTATCATATCGTCCAGCGCACCAAGGACGTGGGCGATGGCGCGTTGCTCGGGGAGGGGTGGTAGAGTGAGGTTCACCTTCCGCAATTCACTTTGTCGGATACCCAGAACAGTGGTTCCGGTTGCGCGTGATCGGAGTTCTTCCTGAACTGGGCGAGATTGCAGAAGAAACTTCAGAAACGTGTTATCTAGCAAATCGGCTTTGCCGCGCAGGGTGATAACGCGCTGAGCCAAGGCGACTTTCGCACCATCAAGCTGAGCGATTTCACCCAAGGGCGCTTCGGTCGTCATGACGATGTCGCCGGGCATTGGCATGCCGCGTCGCATCCACCCATCGAAGTCAGCTTCGGCGATGAACTCGTCTGGACGTTCTATACGCCCGCCCTTGATCACCTTCGCGGTTACAAGCGGGACGCCGAAGGTTGTTTTCTCCGGAGTTTTTCCCCGGTAGTCGATGATTGCCGCCATGCAATCTTCGAGCGGCATTGTATTCCATTCACCCGCCATACCCCAGCCCCCTCAGGTTTGCGTTGATTGAGGCCATTTCGAGTTTTTCGGACTCACCGAACCGGGCGTGCAGTTCGGCGTCGTTGCTTGCGGTAATGAACTCATCCATGATTGCGGTGATGTCGGCAGGGTTCATGACGGTGATTCGAGTCACTTCTTCGTGGATGACTTTGGGCGTTTGGCGGCCTTTTTCGCGACTTTCTTTTCGGAGGATGGGTTCGCTTCGCGGTTTTGTGCTTTCTCCCGTTCGATGTCATTGACCACATCCTCCATCATCACGGTGGGCAGGAGTAATTTCTGGCGTGGGAAGGAACCCGTGAAGTTGGCGAGTTGTCCGCGCAGGATTCCGTAAAGGATCGTGCAACCGTTGAAGCGGATCAACCGTTGCATAGCCTCATCCGTGGTGTCCTCGGGGAAGTGGAAGAAGCCGACGATTTCGCAATCCAAGGAGAAATCCACCGGCGTCGGCGTCTTGGATTTGACCCCAAGCCTGAACGCGAGACGGAAGCGGGAGGGTTCAGTGGTGTGTCTGGCCACATCGTAATCGAACAGGTAATCGATATCGACGCTGCCAGGTTGTGACGGTTCATGCCACGCGACGTTCACGCGCGTCATGAAAAACTCGTCAAGATGACATACGGGATTGCTCATGGCGCGGGCTGGGGAATGGGGTGATGTTGCTGGCTACGAAGCGGTCTTCAAAAATGGAAGCCGTTTTGGCTTGCGGTTTGGGGAAATCCGCAGTGGGCTCGACCTTGGTGGTAACCGTGAGACCACGAACAAAGATCATGTGCTCGCTTTCCGGAAGCATGCGGACGTGAAGTTTCACGCCAAGAGCTGCGGAAAACTCGGCGAGTGTATCGATGGTGAAGTTTGCGGGTTGTTCCTCATCAAGAATTTTGCCGATGTATTGGCGGGATTTCCCGAGTTTGGTAGCAAGGGTGTTGCGGTTGAGCCCGGCCGCATCCATGGCGCGGAGGATGTCCTCCACGATGAGCCCCTTGGAGACATCAGCGAGGAACGCGGGATCCGCACGGAGAAGAGCCGCAGCTTTCTCCAAGCGGGCCAGTTCCGCCGGAGTAGCCTGACGGGTGTTTTCGAAAAGTGATGCGATGTCGTCCGGCAAAGGCGTTTTGGCGGGGAGTGCTGCTGTGGGGCGGTTTTCAGTTTTGCTGCTCATAGATTAGTTTCAGTTTGTGGCATGTTTCAAAGGCTTGGTCCTGCTCCTTCTTGCTGCTCTTGGTCTTCCAATAGGTGTTGGTGCAGATGACCACTGCCTGTTTTATTTCGCAATAGAAGAACATCAGCCGGGCACTGCCTTTGTCGGCACGGATTTCATAGACTCCGTCGTGTTTCGTGTTGCTGCTCTTCTTGACCTTCTTCTCGTCTCGGATCCGGTCCACTTGGCCGATGTTCGAGAGGACTTTCATGATTTTCTTGTAGTCGCCCGGTGACTTCCGCTCCCACTCAGCCAAAGGACCGAGCACGAGGTTGCGGCCGTTGATCTGAAGTGCGCGGATTTGCCAGACGAGCTGGTGGTGGTTCGTGACACCGGGAATCTGAATGAGCTCTACAGCCATGTCAACTTAAAGGTTTACATTTTTTAGCAGGGAACCAGATCGGACCTGTTTTTGCCCGGATTCAGCGGCCATACCCCATGCCCTCCAAGTTGGCGTTCACCTTCTTTTCAAGCACCGCCCGCTTGGCAAAGCGCTCGCGCAGGATGGCGGCAAGGCGCGGCATCTTGTCCTCGAATGCCTCATCGTCGTCCTCCACATCCTCCGCGCCGACATAGCGACCGGGTGTGAGGACATGACCATGGGCGCGAATTTCCTCCAGACTGACGGATTTGCAGAACCCGGAAACATCCTCGTAGCCCTTGCCCTCGCGCCACGCGTGGTAGGTGTCGGAAAGTTTGGCGATGTCCTCGGGGGATAGGTTCTTGTTAGTCCGGTTGACCATGTAGCCCAGCTTGCGGGCATCGAGGAACAACACTTCGCCGCGGCGGTCGCGCAGCTTCCGCTTGCCGTGTTTTCCACCGCTCTTGTCCTTGGCCATGATCCAGACGCAGACCGGGATCTGGGTGCCGAAGAAGAGTTGGCCCGGCAGGGCGACCATGCAGTCCACGGCATCGCCCTCGACCATCGCCCGGCGGATGTCGCCCTCGCCGCCGCTGTTGGAACTCATGGAACCATTGGCGAGAATCACCGCCGCGTAGCCGGTGGGCGCGAGGTGGTGGTAAATGTGCTGGAGCCAGGCGTAGTTGGCATTGCCGAGCGGGGGCGCGCCGAATTTCCAGCG
>CAIQXC010000677.1 GCA_903875675.1 Akkermansiaceae bacterium | reverse complement strand
CGGCGTGAGCTCAGTCGAACGACTTCGGCGTGAGCTCAGTCGAACGACTTCGGCGTGGGCCCAGTCGAACGATTGATGATTGCCGATTGGTGAACGTTGATTTGTGATGTGAGCTTGGACACGAGATTATGCACGAGCCAAGCTCACTTCAAAAATCGAAAATCAACACTCGTCAATCGTCAATCAATCCGGTTCTGGAAAACTAGATCCTTCACAAGGATCTAGGGCACGGCAGGGGGGGGATTGGCAAATAGCTGTTTTTTCAAATCTTTGAAAATGATTGTGTTCATTTAAGTGACTCAGAAGCCCGCAGCAAGAAGCGCCATGCGCGGTCCGTTGGATCTTCCTTGTCTTGTCTTGTCTTGCAGCGCAGCGGTCTTCTGTCTTCTTGTGCTTGCGTCTTGCAGTCTTGCGTCTTTCTTGCTGTCTTGTGTCTCCACCCCCATGCACGATCCCGGTTCGACCTGCTGCCACGCTGAATCCTCCGTCCTGTTCGCCTCCAACCTGCGTAAAACCTATAACGGCCGCGCGGTGGTCGATGGCGTCTCCATCACGGTGCAACCCAGGGAAATCGTAGGTCTCCTCGGCCCGAACGGTGCCGGCAAGACCACCTCGTTCTACATGATCGCAGGGCTTATTCCCGCAGATGCTGGCTCGGTCTGCTTCAACGGGCACGATATCTCGCGCTTGCCGATGCATCGCCGCGCACGCCTCGGCATGGGCTACCTGCCGCAGGAGGAATCCATTTTCCGCAAACTCTCGGTCATGGATAATCTCGTGGCCATTCTCGAAACGCGCCCAAATCTCAACCGCGCTGAGCGCTTGGAGCGAGCCCATGACCTGCTGCAGCGCTTCGGCATCGCCAAACTCGCCAAACACCTGGCCATCACGCTCTCCGGCGGGGAAAAGCGCCGTTTGGCCATTGCCCGTGCCCTGTGCTCGGAGCCCACGCTGCTGATGCTTGACGAGCCGTTTGCCGGCATCGATCCGATCGCCGTGGAAGACATTCAACGCATCGTCCGGGAATTGCGCGAACGCGATGGACTCGCCATCCTCATCACCGACCACTCGGTGCGCGAAACCCTCACCATCACCGACCGCGCCTTCCTCATCCACGACGGCCGCGTCATCCTCGAGGGGGCTTCCCTCGAATTGGTGGACGATCCGATCGCCCGCAAACACTACTTGGGCGAGGACTTCCGCATGTAACGCAAAAGCAGGTTTCCGAAAATCCGCGCACCCTTCCAGAGTCGGCGCGGAGCTTATGGCCATCATTTCGTGCATGATGTTTCTTGTAACTGCTTGGTTGCATCATGTCCGCCGTCCCCTCCATCGCCCTTTTTCACCAATGGTTGCTCGCTGCCGCGCCCGATTCGCCGCCAGCTTGTTCCATTGTCTTGCACGGCACTCCGCCGTCGCTCAGTTTGCGGCTTTGCTCCGATATCGCGGCCTATTTGAACGAATATGACGATGCCGGCGACGGCCGCTGGCTGGCACTCCAACCCGAATTGGTGCCCCTCATTGCTGAGGATCCACGCCATCGCCACCTGCTCGGGTTGAAGGAGGAAGCCGCCCCGAATCCCCACAGCCAGCCCTTTGGCGTTCAGCGGGCACTGACGGCGCTGGCCATCCGCGGCCATCTGGTATTGGACTCGCCCTTGGCTGCGGCCGCCACCCGCGGACTGAAAAATATTTTTCATGTTGGCATTGGTCTTCCGCCCGACGGACTCACCGAGTGCCACATCATTCTCAACCCGGGATTGTTCCAAATCACCTGTCTGCCGCAGATCGTTGGGGACGTCTTCCTCGAGTGGCTCAACGCCCACGACCGGAAATTAGATCAATTGCACGGATTGTAAGGAACTATTTTTGATAAAACCCACGGCGATGCTTGCATTTCCCGCAGTCGTTTTTATGGTGCGCGCCGTGAACGTTCTGGCACTTACCATTTTTATTTCCGTCTGTCTGGCCGGAATATTTATCGTATGCTTTGCGGCGGAAGTTCGCCGCAGCCGGCGCTCCAGCCCGGAGCGTGATTCACTCTTGCCGTTGGACCTTGCAAACCCCAGCTCACCGGCACCCGCCACCACAACCGACTTTCCCAGCCCTCTCTGACGCCATCGTCACGCCCCTCAGCCACTGCCCCAAGCCCATGACCACCACCACCATCACCTACGACGACACGTCCGTCCGGCGCTTCATGATCGCCTCCATTTTTTGGGCACTCATCGGCATGACCCTCGGGGTGCTGGTGGGCAGCCAGCTATCGTGGTGGCAAATGAACGGGCATATTCTGGAAGTGTTGACCAAACCGCTGCATGACTGGCTCACCGCCAAATTCGGTTGGGACTGGTGGCCATTTATCCAAACCGACGGCATTTCCTATCTGACGTTTGGACGGCTGCGGCCGCTGCACACCAACGCGGTGATCTTCGCTTTTGTCGGCAACATGATGTTTGCCGGGATTTACTACTCGACGCAGCGGCTGTGCAAGGTGCGCATTGCCTCGGACCGGCTGACGGCGATTCACTTTTGGGGTTGGCAGCTGATCATTGTTGCCGCCGCGCTGACGCTGCCCGCCGGCTTTACCCGCGGCAAGGAATACGCCGAACTCATTTGGCCCATCAACCTCGCCGTGGTCTTCATCTGGGTCGTGTTCGCCATCAATTTCTTCTGGACCGTGGCCAAGCGCAATGAACCGAGCCTCTACGTTTCGCTCTGGTTCTACATGGCCACCATCATCACCGTGGCCATGCTCTACGTGGTCAACCACCTGTCGCTTCCGACGTCCTTCACCCATTCCTATCCGATTTTCGGAGGCTTGCAGGACGGCTTGGTGCAGTGGTGGTACGGGCACAACGCGGTGGCCTTCTTCCTAACGACCCCAATTTTGGGGATCATGTATTATTTCATGCCGAAGGCGGCGAACCGGCCGGTGTACTCGTACCGGCTCTCGATCGTGCATTTTTGGTCGTTGGTGTTCATCTACATTTGGGCGGGGCCGCACCATCTGCTCAACACCGCGTTGCCAGTGTGGCTGCAAAACCTCGCCATGCTCTTCTCACTGATGCTGTGGGCACCCTCTTGGGGCGGCATGCTCAATGGCCTGCTCACCCTGCGCGGTGCTTGGGACAAATTGCGCAGCGACCCGGTTATCAAATTCTTCGTCGCTGGCGTCACCTTCTACGGCATGGCCACTTTCGAAGGGCCGCTGATGGCCATCCGCTCGGTCAATGCCTTGTCCCACTACACCGATTGGACTGTCGGTCACGTCCATTCCGGTACTCTAGGTTGGAACGGATTCATGGCGGCCGGCATGTTCTACTGGCTGGCCCCGCGCCTTTGGAAAACCCAACTGTGGTCGAAGGCCATGGCCGACATGCACTTTTGGATCGGTTTGGTTGGCGTGCTCCTGTACATCGTGGCGATGTGGTTCTCGGGTATTTCCCAGGGCCTGATGCTGAGCCAATTCAAGCCTGACGGTGCCACGCTGGTGTACACGTTCCTGCAAACGCTCGAAAACATCCAGCTCTACTATATCTTCCGGGTCATTGGCGGACTTCTGTATCTCGGTGGCTTCGTGATGCTGGCTATCAATATTTGGAAAACCGCGCGTTCTGGCAGTCCATGCGATGAATCCGTCGAAGTGGTGGTGCTCGAGCCCAAGCGCAAGGATGGCATGACTTGGTCGGAAGCTCTCATCAATGATCCGCTCGCCTATATCTTCCTCGGCATCTGCACCACTCTGCTGTGGTTCTTCCTGCCGCCCCACGCCGACAAGGCGGCCTTGGTATTGACCGTGCTTATTGCGATCAAGGCGGTGTTCGCGTTCAAGTCCTCCAATGACGGATGGACGCAATGGCATGAGCGCATCGTTGAGAATTACCTGCCCTTTGCGGTGCTGGTGTTTGTGACGGCGGCTATTGGCGGGGCTGTCCAGATTATTCCCACCCTCATTGTCAATCGCGAAAAGAACGTCGAGGGCCGCCTCCAGGAACTCTATACCCCCCTGGAACTCGCCGGCCGGGATATCTATATCGCCGAAGGTTGCTACCTCTGCCACTCACAAATGATCCGCACCCTCTCCGCCGATATCCTCCGCTATGGCCGCGCCGGAGTCATCGATGACTACTCGCATCTGGGTGAGACGCTCTTCGATCATCCCTATCAGTGGGGCTCGAAACGCACCGGTCCCGATCTGGCCCGCGAAGGCGGCCCTCTGGAAAAGGATGCGCAGGGCAAGGAATACAAGTACATGCGCGCCGGCAAACGCGGCAACCAATGGCACTTCAGT
>CAIQXC010000676.1 GCA_903875675.1 Akkermansiaceae bacterium | reverse complement strand
GCTTCCGGGTGTTTGCCTCGAGCACGCCGTTGACCGACATCACCGGTCTGACGCCGCTGGCCGAGCTGCCGACTAGTGCTAACATCTACGACTTGACCGGCCTGGACCGCACGCAGGCCCATTATTTTGCGGTGGTTGGCTACAACCTCCTCAACCAATTCAATCCCGCGGTCACTGCGGTGATGTGGAGCGACCCGCTGGCCGGCACCTTGCGAGGCGATCTGGCGATTGGCGGAGCTACGGCGGTCATTCCGGTGTTTGCCAACCTGGTGATTGACGGAGGAGCGACGCTGACGATTGCGCCGGGCAGCACGCTGCGATTTGCCGACGGCACGGGCATTGAGGTGCGCAACGGCCGGATTTTAGCCAATGGCACGGACATGCTGCCGATTCATTTCACAGCCGCGGCCGACGATGGTGCGACGGGAGTGCCGCTGCGAGGCGCGTGGGCTGGCATCACGTTGGGGTCGGCGGCGGCACCAGTGTCCGAAATCAGCCGTGCTTGGCTGCGTTATGGCAGTGGCCTGCGCGTCACGGCCGGCAGCCCGCTGGTGACGCGTTTGTATGCGATTCAAAATGCCGGTAGTGGTCTGGAGGTTTCCGGCAGTGGGGCGGTAGCCGCCACCGGGTGTTATTTGGCATTCAATGAGAATGGTTTGCGAGCGATGGACTCGGCCACGATCCACCTCCACCAGTCGGTCATTCTCAACAACACCACTGCCAATGCCGTGCAACAAGGCGGAGCCACCTTGGATGCTGCCTCTAACTGGTGGGGAAGCGCCGACGCTGACGTCATCGCCGCAGGTTTGAGTGGCAGCGTGGGTGCGGCTACTCCATTGGCCGGCGAACCGGTGCTGGGTAGCGCGGTGGCGGCGGCATCAGGCGTGACCGACACCGGAGTGCGCACGGTGCAATTGCGCCTGATGGGGGTCAACGCGGTGCAATACCGAGCCAGTGAAAATTCACTGTTCACCGGGACCTTGTTTAACGATTTGTTCCCTGCGGATGTGTCTTTCCGCATCAGTCCCTATGGTTTCCAGTTGCCTTTCACGCTGTCGAGCGGGGCCGGCCTCAAGACCGTCCACGTCCAAACCAACAGTGCCACCGGCACCACTGGTCCCGATGTGACCGTGACCTTTAATTATATCACCGACGGCCCGGTGGTCACCGCTTTCAGCTTGGTCGAGGGCCAGACGGTGTCACGCCCGCTGGTGGTCAGCGGCAGTGCCACCGCAGCCTTGGGCGTGAAATGGATCGATCTGCTGATCGACGGCGTGTTGGTCGCACGCAATTCGGCGGCAACCTTCGCCACGCTGTGGGATTCGCGGTCCTTGGGCAACGGCATGCATCGAGCCGAGTTGCGGGCGCGAGACCAAGCTGGCAATGAATCCAGCCGCGCCGTGAATATCGTCACCGCACCGGCTCCGCCACCAGCCCCGGTGATCGCGGCACCGCTCGACGGCTTGCTCACCAATGCCGCCACGGTCGCGCTCAGCGGCACGGCCGAGGCGGGTATCGGGCTGCGTGTCACCCGCAATGGTTCGAGTGTTTCAGGCAGTCTTAATGCCGCGCCGGATGGCAGCTTTAATTTGGCGGCAGTGCCTCTCGTTGAGGGAACCAACACCCTGATCGTCACTGCCTTTGACGGTCTGGGTTCTTCGTCTTCGGCACCGGTGGGCGTCGTTCACGACTCCGGTCCGCCCGCTGCGCCGGTGTTGTTGGAACCCGTGTACAGCCCCAGCCGTGGTTTGCAGTTGGAGTGGCAGTATGCGGCGAGCGGTGAGCGGCCGACCAAGTTCCGGGTATTCTGGAAAAACGAGGCGTTCAGCGACCCGGCCCAAGCCAGTGGCCAGAGCGACATGATTAGCGGCCGCACTACCCTAACCATCGGCAGCATGCCCGATGCCACCTGGTATTTTGCGGTCGTTGGCTACGACGCCGCCGGCAATGCCAGTGTCCTGTCCAACCTGCGGTCGGCTGTGCTTGATTTCACCAAACCTAGCTTCACCATCAGCTACGACGGGAGCATTCCGGTGGGGCCGCGCACGCTCGGGATAATTCTCACCTCGAGTGAGCCGCTTACGGCCAATCCGGTTTTGACCATCAGTGCTGCGGGTTCTGGCGAACCGGTTTCGGTGCCCGTCATCCGGCAATCGGCCACGGTGTTTACCGCAGACTTCGTTGTGTCCGATCTATCGGCCACGACCGGCACCGCCACCGTCAATGTCTCCGCCACCGATCTGGCCGGCAATTCCTTCAGCGGCCCACCGAGCGGACCGGCCTTGGTCTTCGACGTCACCAAGCCCACCGCCACCCTCACCCTCGACCATCCCGCTCCGGTCCAGACGCTCAACCCGGTGAGCGTCGCCCTTGGCCTGCAATTGTCCGAAGCCCCGGCTCTAGGCACCTCCCCGACGCTCGCCTTCGATCCGCCGGTGGGGGCCAGGGTGGCCATTGCGCTGACTGGTTCGGGCACCGTCTGGACTGGCAACCTCACGCTCAACGCCGCGATGGGTCGTGGCACCGGCTTTTTCCGCCTTAGCGTGACCGACGCTTCGGGCAACAGCGGGACCGTCATCACTCCGAGCAATCTCGAGATTTACAACACGGAGTTGCCGGACCCGCCGAGCCGGCCGGGCGGCTTGAGCGCTCAAACATTGGCCCACGGCCGCATCGCCATCCGCTGGGACGCAGTGCAGCGGGCTGAATCCTACAAAATCTATCGGGAGCCGGGCAACAATGCCACGGTGCCTGTGTTGTTGCTGGCCGACGGCCTCAATTCTTGTGAATTCACCGACACGCCGCCAGCAGACGGCATCTACACCTATGCGATCGTGGCGGCACTGCGGGGGGCCGACAGCCTGCCCTCGGGAGTGCTCAACGCGTTGTCCGACCGCACGCCGCCGCCTGCGCCGGAGGATTTTGTGGCTACCCTTGGGGCGACCGGGGTGGCCCTTTCGTGGGCGGCCCCGGCGAGTGGGGAGGTACCGAATCATTACAACGTCTATCGTGGTGCCGAACTGATTTACAGTTCGACCACTCCGGTGAGTTTCCAAGACAATCCGCCGCGTGGTATCCATGACTATCGCGTCTCCAGCGTCGATTCCCATGGCAATGAAAATGCCACCCCGGTGCTGACCATCGAGATGTTGGTCAGCCCGGTCACCAACCTTCAAATCTTGGTGCGCGATGCCTCGCCCACCTCGATGACATGGGATTCGACCGATCCGACGGTCACCGGCTTCAATGTCTATCGGAACGGTGTGAAGCAAAATGGCGGCCCCATTCCATTGGCAGACCGGTTCTACATCGACTCACTCACGCTAGGGGTGGCGAGCGTCAGCTATGAAATCACCGCGCTCAACGCGGCTGGCAACGAAAGCCCGAGGCGGCGCCTGGTGGTGGTGGCGGCCGATTTCAGCTTGCTGCTCAATCCTGACGCGGCCGCTGCCGAACACGACAGCGTGCGCTTTTACTTCGACTCGCTGCGGGTGGTAGCCACCAACCTTGCCGTCAGCGGCCGCCTGGCCATTGAGCGCCTCGACTTGGTTCGAACCGTCGGCGGCAGCGATGCCCTGTCCGTCGGTATCGACACCAATCTCGACGTGGCACCGGGCAGCACGGCGAGCCAGGATTTCGTGGTGCTGGCACCGCGCACTCTGGCCACCCAGCAATCCATTCAGTTGCTAGCCCGCGGCCCGGCCGACGCCAGTGGCAGTCGCGTGAGTTTTGAAAAATCGTTCGTCAAACGTCCAGCTACTGATGGCGGCAACAGCGCCAGCTTGCAGCCGGTCACCCCGCCGCTGGCCGGTGGCCTGACCGATTTTGTGGCACGCATTGCCAATCCGGGTCCGGTGCCCATCGAGATCATCATTGGTCGCGGGTTCGGCAATCTGGCGGGAGATGTCTCAGTGCGGGTGCTTGATGCCAGTGGTGCGGAGGTGTCTCGCAAGGATTTCAAGGGTAGCGGCGTGTTCGGAGTGACCATGGACGGCGACGGCAATGCCTTCATTACCATCGCCCCCGGTGGCTCAGTGAGCTTTACCATCCCTCAAATCTTCGTCCCTGAGGCCCTCGGCCATGCAGGCCAAGGAGCTCGCTTTGTCCTCGATATTGCCGCCATCCGCTACCGTCCGCTTAGCGGCTCCCTGTTGGCCGGTGGCACGCTCAGCGGACAGACCAGCTCGTCTCTCGTTCAAACGCCCTACTACGGCACCTCGACTACCGACAAAGCCTTCTATGCCAACGATGAACCTGTCCACATCACGGGTCAGGCAATCGATCGCGCCAGTGGTCTGCCGCTAGCCCACGCGGCGCTGCATCTCGGGTTCGGGGCCCGCGGCTTCGTCACTTGGCAAACTGTCAACACCGATGACCTCGGCGCTTACGCCTACGATTACACCCCGGTGCTCGGGTTTTCTGGACGACTCAACATCTGGGCCGCTCACCCGGATGTGGTCGATCAGCTCAATCAGGTGACCATTGACTACCGTCGGCTCTACGTGACGCCGGGCCGCGGCGACATCGTCATGTCCAAGAATGACACGCTCGACATCTCCCTCAAGGCGATCAATCCGGGCGATTTGACGGCCGCTTCGGTGGCAATGAGCGCGCGGGCTTTTGTGATGAACGGCGATACCGAGGTGGACATTACCACGATTCGGGCGGCCCTTGTTGACGGCCCCTTTGCCATCTCACCCAATGGCGACCAGAATGTGGCCATTCGCTTCACCGCCGATGCCAACGCGCCCGACACCGCGTTGATCAATCTGACGTTCCTCTCGGCCGAGGGTGCCTCATGCACCTTCCGAGGCACCCTGAGCCTGCGGCCGGCCGTGCCAGTGCTCTCGTTCGTCAGTCCGCGGGTCGGCTACGTCGAGGGCTCAGTCAACCGCGGCAACATCAACAGCTACGTGGTGACCCTCGAAAACCTCGGCCTGCGTGCCGTCGAAAATCCGGTATTGATTCCTCCGGCCAGTATGCCGTGGATGGATGTGAATTTGCCGCGTGCTGCTGACGGTCGGGTCGTGTTGCCGGACATACCGGTCGGTGGTCGGATCACCTTTGGGGTTGCTTTTGCCCCGCCAGACAGCACGGCCTTGGGGTTCTATGATGACTTTATTGAAATCCAAGGCTCCAACCTGCAAACCCCCTTCCACGTCAACCTCTTCGCTCAGGTCACCAGCTCTCTGGTAGGCAGCGTCAAGTTTGTCGTCGATAATATCTTCGTCGAACGCGTGCCCAATGCCAAAGTGCGGCTGCGCAATCCGAACCTGCGCGAGGAACTCGGTCCTTTCCTAACAGATTCGAACGGCGAGGTCACGATCCCCAACCTGCAGGAAGGCTCTTGGTCGTGGCAGATCACTGCCGCCGGCCATTCGACCCAGACCGGCACGGTTGACATTGTGCCCGGCCAACTCGGGCTGGTGGAAACCCGCTTGTCCAAATCGCTGGTGACCGTGGAATTTTCGGTGGTGCCCAAGCCGTTTACCGATCGCTACGAGATTGTCATCGAGCAAACCTTTGAGACACGGGTTCCGTTCCCGGTGCTGGTGTTCGACCCACCGTCGTTTGCCTTCACCAATTTGCCTGACCAATACGAGAGCACCCTCTTGGTCAAGGTGCGCAACGAGGGCTTGATTAGCATGTTCGATGTCCAGCTCACCGGCGATGTCTCGTCCTACGCCTCGCTTCAACCGCTGATCAATTACCTGCCCGAACTCCACGCCCAAGAAGAAGTCGTCGTGCCCTTCCACCTCGTCTGGAGCCGTCATGGACTCGGTGGCGGCGGGGCAGGTCCGGTCCTGTCCAGCGACCTCGGTGGTGCCATCTCCGGCTGCGCCGACGCCGTGTTCAAACCCAACATTCTCGATGAAGACTTCATGGCCGGCATCAACGCCATCGGCCGGGCCATCGCCCAATGCGCCGACGGTGCCACCGCCGCACTCATCTGCTCACTCATCGTGACCATCGACACTCTGGATTTCATCATGGGCTTCACCGGCTTGGAGGCCATTGCCGAAACCATCGGCAAGTTCCTCGGTTGCATTGTCGCCCAATACAAGAGTGATATTCCAACTGGCATTGGCGGCGGTGGAGGTGGAAGTGGCAACGGCTCGTTCACCGGCAGCGGGTGCTTCCCGGCAGGCACGCCGGTGACTCTCAGCGATGGCTCGCGGGTGGCCATCGAGTCATTGCAACGAGGTACGGCCGTGCGCTCGTCGATGTGGGCGGGCCACTGCGGTCAAGTCGAGGACGTGATCATCCGTCACTCCAACGATTTGCGCGAACTGAGCTTCTGCGAAGTGCGGCCCGGCACCACCCCGCTGGCACCCGCCGACCTGCGCCTCAAGATCACTGGCGAGCACCTCGTCTGGAACGATGCCTCCGGCTGGACCGCAGCCTCTAATTTGAAACCCGGCGATTGGGTTCACCACGAAAGCGGTGCTCTGCTGGCAGTGGTGTCCAACGTCAGTTTACCCGGCGAACACACCGTGTACACCATCGAAGTGAAAGGCGGTAACGCGTTCTTTGCCTCCGGTGTCATGGTCCAGGATCTATGCGGTGCCCAAAAACTTGGCGACCGCTCGGCTCTCGCTCCCAATTCCCAACCCGCAACCGTTCCCGCCCGATGAAATTCAATTCCTCCCAACGTTGCCTCACCGCGCTGGCTGCCTGCCTCTGCTTGCTGGCCAGTACCAGCCTCCACGCCCAGCAGCAGTTCCAAGGGCTTTGCTCGCGCGTCAAAATCGCCATCCAACAGGAACTCACCGTCGAGCGCATCGGCTTCGAGGCTACCCTCGAAGTGACTAACAATGATGGTGCCGATCCGATCACCGAGCTTTCCGCCGAGCTTACGTTCCGCGATGTAGCCAGTGGTGAGGACGCCTCCACCTTGTTCTTCGTGCAACCGCCCACCTTCGAGAATATCAACCGCATCGACGGCACCGGCGTCATCGAACCGACCAAAAAGGCCGTTGCCCGCTGGTTCCTCATCCCCAAAATCACAGCCGGCGGCACCAATCCTCAGGGCAAGCAATACGCGATCGGCTGCCGACTCGCCGCCAACATGCGCGGTGAGCCGCTGCCGGCCGAATCGCTGCTCGTCGTCGAGGGCACCATCACCGTCAAGCCTGAACCGCAGTTGGAGATCACCTACTTCCAGCCCCGCGACGTCACAGGCGATGACCCGTTCACCCCAGAAGTGGAAAGCCCGATTCCCTTCACCCTCGGCGTGCTCGTCCACAACACCGGCTATGGCGTCGCCAAAAGTCTCAAGATCAATTCCCAGCAACCTAAAATCCTCGAAAATAAAAATGGCTTGCTGCTCGTTGCACGCTTGTTAGGTGCGCGGGTTCAAGATTCCCCTCTCAATGAAACGTCGCTGCAAGTGGACTTGGGCGACATCAATCCCGGCGAAACCCGCAAGGGGGCCTGGGACATGATCACCTCGCTGTCCGGCGAGTTTATCGACTTCAAGGCATCCTTCACCCATGCCGATGAACTCGGTGGCCGCGACACTTCCGTCATCAAATCCGTCAATGCCTACTTCATCGCCGCCGAGGTCATGAACGACGAACCCGGCCGCGACCGCATTCTCGATTTCCTCGCCGATACCGACAATGACCCCGAGATGATTCCAGACACTTTGTTCGAGAGCGATGGCACCACCCTGCCGGTCAACTATCTGACCGATGCGGCAGTGACCGGTTCTGTTGCGGCCAACGACGTGACGGTGACTCTTCACGCCGACCGCGAAGGCTGGGGGTACATGCGCCTCGACGATCCGGCACAGGCGCGCTTTGCTATCAGCCAGGTCACCCGGTCCGACGGCAAGGTGCTGCATCCGCGCAATACTTGGACGAACATCCGCTACCGCCGCAGCGACAACCAGAAACTCACGTACCTCAATATTTTCGACCGTGTCCAGAACGGCCAGAGCTACACGTATTCGATCACCTATCAGGCGAGCCAGTTGGACGTGACGCCGCCGGTCACCCGCCTGCGCTTCGCCGGCAATGTATCCGAGGTCGCAGGGGTGTACTACACCGCGGCCACGACCCAGCTTTACTTTACTGCGGAGGACGCCAGCCCGGTATCCATCGTCTATCGGGTTAATGGCGCTGCCTATCGTCCGGCGTTGCCTTTCACCCTCAACCAACCGGGCACCTACACCATCGATTATTATGCGACCGATCTGCCCGGCAACGTTGAAGCCGTGCATTCGGCCACTGTCGTCGTGCCGGGGGCCGCTCCACCGCTGGCACTTACTCTGGGCGAAGCGCATATTTTCCCGACCGACTTGTTGAGTACGCGCCCCGGCAGCACGCCGATTTCCTCGATGATTCCCGCCTCCGCCCTGACCACCGATGGGACGCTCCGGATCTATCAGGGGGTGAAGGCCTGGCCGCGCTTGGCCGGCATCCCGCCCACCCCAACCTCGCGGGCCTCCGCAGCGCTGCGCGTCAGCGGCCAGTTCGCCGAACTTTATCGATACCGTCTCAATGGGGGTGCTTGGAGCGATGAACGACCGGTTGCCCAGACCATCGACTTGAACGGCTTGTCTGGTGCGGTCGCCGTTGCGGTGTTGGCGCGACATTCGCTCGGTGACTATCCGGACGAAGCGGAAGCTCTCACGGTCGGATGGACAGTGGATCCTGCGGTGCCGGCCCTGGAAGTGACGGGAGTCCCGGCCACTCCAGCCAATGATGCCCTCAACGTCACCCTCCAGCCTGTTGATGCCAGCGCCAGCCTTTATCGCTGGACCATTGATGATGGCTATTACCGGGCCGAAGCCCCGCTGAGCAGCCCCGTCGATCTGCCACGCATGAGCGAAGGTGCCCACACAGTGAAGTGGATCGGTTGTCGCGGTGGCACCTGGCAGGACCAAGCCGCTGCTTCCCAAGTGAGCTGGTCTTATGACACCAGCTATGGCTTTAATTTTGACGCTTTGACCGTAGTCCGCAACGCCGCGTTTCCCGACGTCGCCGGCCACACCCTCGCCTTCACCTGGGACGGCCGCAATGATGCTGGCGTCGCCCAAATCCCCGGCGCTTATACCGTGCTGATCGATCTAACTGATCCACTGGGCAACCACAGCCGCGCCGCCAGTGTGGTGGTCATCGAAGGTCTCAGTACGCAGCAAACCACCCTTGCGAACTCAACTACAGGTGGCCGCAGCACCCGAGCCTGCCGCGATTGGGCGGTGTGGCAGGAAAATGCCGGTGGCGTCTGGAACATCCGCGCTCGCAATCTGGCCAACCCCGCGCCCTCGGTTGCGGTTACCAGTGATCCCTCCTTGAATCAGGAAAATCCAGCTACCGACGGGCATTATGTCGTCTGGCAAGCCCGTCGGCCTAACACCACATCAGACATTCTGTGGAGTGACCTCCTCACCGGCGACCACGGCGCGGTAACCTTCACGCCTAGCAGCTCTGAGG
>CAIQXC010000675.1 GCA_903875675.1 Akkermansiaceae bacterium | reverse complement strand
TCAGCGTGGCACGTCTCCCGTTCAGGAACTTAACTCATTCACCACAAATTCTGGTTTTCGAGAATTCTAGAGCGCTTCGGAACTCACGGCTCGCCCCCCAATCATACCACGGGGGTCATAGCACGGGAGCACGCAATTGTTTATTTTGTCAGGAAAACATCCAGCTCATAGATCGACCAGTGGTACTTGGGGTTGGTGCCGGTCTGTGTGATCCTGAAATAGCGGGCGGATTGCGGCGGAAAACTGATGGTGGTGATGCCCAATTGGCCGGCACCACTGGCCACTGGTTCGCTCCAGGCGATACCGTCGTCGGATACACTCACGGCATATTTTTCCGGTGAATCCCACAGCGCCCAGGTATTATCTAACACGATCTTGTTGAATTTTCGCACCTGCTGCATGTCCACTTGGAACCATTGTCCCGGGTGCTGGGTCTCGGTCAAGTCGCGCCAGCCCGTCCAATGGTCGTTGTCCAAGGCATTGGCGGCCGCCACATCCACCGGGATTTTGCCGCCGCTGAAGGGGAAGATGCCGTCGGGCACTGATGCCGAAGCACTCCAGGTCTTCTTGTCCAAAGCCTCTTCCTTAGCCGCGATTGGCGGCTGCGGCTTGGGTGTGCTGAGCGGCAAGGTGCCGTGGCCGACAAATTTCCAGGTTCCCGGGGTGGCTTTAAACTTCACATAACCGGCGTCCTCGCTATCCCACGTCACACCTTTGGCGGCACCATCAACACCCGCTTTGGCGGTGGCGTCCCAGATCTGGGTGCCATTGACTGTGATGGAATCCAGCTTGCTGAACGAGCCCTTGGGAATTCCCACGATGGCGGTGGTATCGGCTGGGGAGATCAGCTCGATGGCATACTCGGTGCCGGTTTTGTGCAAGTCCACCGTCACGTTGCCCTTGACCGATGGCACCACCACCTTGATGGATGTGAGGAACGCCTCCTTCGGCATCACCTGATAGATCGACCAGCCCGGCGCGAGCGCGGACACCCCGGCGATCGTCTGGGACAACAGGATGGCCGGTGGATTCCAGCCGTGATTGAGTGAGGAGCCCTCGTCGAAGGCATCAATGCGCGACGCCCACCAGCGGTCGTAGTGCTCCCACAACGTGGTGAAACTGCACGGAATCATCGTCTTGTAGCGGTTGTACATCCGCAGCAGCGCGTACTCCTGCTTGCCCATCGTGCAGAGGGCTTCAAACACCCAGCGGTCAAAGAAACAACTCGAGTAGGTCTTCTTGGTTAGGACATGCTCGTAAATCGCCTCCCACTTCTCGGGCCCGGCCAGCCCGGCATTGACTGCCATGGCGTTGGCACGATCGTCGGGCTCGGTCACTTGCGCCGACCTATAGCAGCCGTCCTTCCAGTATTGGCTGTCGAAGGTGCTTTTGATGGCATCGCGCTTGGCATCAATGGCGGCCACGTCTGCCTCGTGACCGGTGATCAGGGCGATCTTTTTCAAGGTGCCAAGGCAGATATAGTAGAAGCAGGTTTCGGTGACGGCGGTGTCTTTGACTTCCTTGCCCCAATCGAACCAGGTGTGGGGGTTGCCGAATTGATAGGTCTCGAACAGGAATTTTTTGGTGGGTTCATAGATGGTCCGCATGGAATCGAGGTCGCCGCTTTGCAAGTAATAGAACCACAATCCGTACTCGCCGAGGAACTCAAGGTGTTGGCCTGGATAGAACTTGGGTTGCAGTTCACGCCGCACCAGATCCCTGGCCAGACGGTGGGCCTTCGAGTCAAAAACATAAAAACACTGGTTCATCTCCGGCGTTCCATCCCCCCAGAAACCCACCCGCTCGCGGTCGGGACAGTCATAAAAATGGTCGCGCATGCAAAGGTAGGCGGTGCGCGCCGCTTTCTTCCACAATATGTTATAGTCGTTGTCATTGCACTCGAACGAGCCGGCGAAGCGGGTGTCGTATCCGGTTTCCCGGTACTTCACGGCCTTGACGTTGACGCCTGCGGGTATCGTGTAAATCGCCCCTTCGCCGCTCACCCAGTGATTTGCCTCGTGGACTTGCGGGCCGTCGGTGGTGCGGTACGTCTCGGTGCGCGTGAGGTAGCGCACCAGCGGATTCGTCGAGTCATAGCAAATCTCCTGGTCCGCCGTTGCCTCTAACTCAATCCACGCTTGATAGTGGCAGTTGTATGGCAGCGTACACACCAACTTCCACGCCTTGGGCTCCGCATGGGGCAGATCCTTGGACACATGCACGTATTCCTTCAACCCGTAATCCTTCATCGGTGCCGGAGCCTCGGTGGCATCCGCCGCTCTGGTCCGGCCCAGCAGCAGTGCGGACACGACGAGAGCAAACCCGCTGGCTAGGAAAATTTTTCGATTGGGGTTCATGTGAGTGTTCATTTGAAGACGATCGACTACGTCGGATCCGGCGGATTCCTTTCGCCCGCCAGCAAGAATGTCCTGCTTGATGCAAGTCGATCAGCTTGGAGAAGAGCGGAGGTATTTTTCCTTTGCCGGAGTATTCGGCCATTGTTTGGGAGTCACCTGATGCGGGTGGCCACTTCGGTGATGTTCAAAGGCTGGTTTCGCTGTCCATACTGCGGGGAACCCGCTCTTGTCGCTGAACGCAGCCGTCGCTGAGACACGTGGCTGCTTGGCTGCGCATGGGCTTCCCTCTCCGAAACCCGTAATTCGGAATATCAGCCGTTTCCGCCCGTCCTCTTTAAGCCCAGAACTCAGGGTTCGACCTCAAAAGCGCCACGAGGTCGAACCCTGAGTTCTGAAGCCGTGAGTCGCCGCGAGAGCAGGTCAATTCGCGCAAGGCAAAATTCCGGCTTTGCCGGTGGGTGGATTTAGGGCATGACAGGCGCATGCGAATATTTGATTTGGCACGTGAGCATGCGGTGATTGGGTCGGCTGAAGCGGTTCTTGGCTGGGACCAAGAAACCTATTTGCCGTCGGCGGCTGCGGCGCAGCGTGCTGCACAGTTGTCATGGCTGTCGGCCAAGGCGCATGAACTGGCCACTTCTGGGGATTGGCAGCGTGCGCTTGAAGATGCCGAAGCCAGTGCTGAAACCGGCGACTTCACCCAGCGGGCCAACCTTCGTGAAATGCGCCGCAGCTTTGATCGGGCCACCCGACTGCCGGTGGCCTTGGTAGCTCGCGATGCGGCCGCCAGTTCGCTGGCGAAGCACGCATGGGCGGAGGCTCGCGAACGGGCGGATTTCAGCAGGTTTGCGCCGCATCTCGCTGGTTTGTTAGATATTGCACGGGAAAAGGCCGATCGTTGGGGCTACACTGGCGAGCCCTACGATGCGCTGCTCGATGGATATGAGCGGCGCACCAGCACTGCGGCGGTGGCGGCCTTGTTTGATTCGTTGCGGCCGGAGTTGCGGCGGATCGCGGCCAGCGCGGTAGAGGTAAGCGCCGTGCACGCCCCCAGCCTGCCGCCTGGCCCCTATCCGCTTGCGGGCCAGCAGCGGCTCAACGCACAGATTGCCGCAGAGCTTGGTTTTGATTTTCAAGCGGGGCGGATTGACACGACTCACCATCCGTTTTGCACGACGCTGGGTCCGCGCGACGTTCGGCTGACGACCCGCTACGATGAGGGGGACTTCACCTCGTCGCTTTTCGGGGTATTGCATGAAGCGGGGCACGGGTTGTATGAGCAGGGGTTGCCTGAGGCTGACTTCGGCCTGCCATCCGGCAGTTCCTTGTCACTGGGCATTCATGAATCGCAGTCGCGGCTTTGGGAAAACCACATCGGTCGGTCGCGGGAGTTCTGGAACCGTTGGTATCCTGTGGCTCAGGAATGTTTCCCACAACTGGCGGGGTTTCCTTTGGAAGACTTCCTCCGCTACCTGTGGCGTGCTGCGTTTTCGCCGATCCGTGTGGATGCGGACGAGGCCACCTACGACCTGCACATCTTGTTGCGCTTCGGCATCGAACGGCAAATGGTCAATGGCAGTCTGGCAGTTGCCGACATTCCCGCAGCTTGGAATGAGGGCTTCCGCGAATTGTTTGGTTTTGCCCCGGCAAATGACCGCCAGGGCTGCTTGCAGGACATTCACTGGGCGATGGGCGGGCTGGGGTACTTCGCAACCTACTCGCTCGGCAACATCAATGCCGCCCAATTGCATGCCGCAGCCTGCTCTCAGCCGCACATTGCTGCCGCCTGTAAGCAAGCCGACTACGCCCCACTGCTTGCTTGGTTGCGCAGCTCGGTTCACGCCCACGGTGCCACCCTTGATCCCGCCGAGCTCATCACTCAAGCCACGGGTGCTGCGCCTTCACCCACGGCTTACCTAGCCCACCTCCAAGACAGATATCTGTAGAAGACTAACAGACACAAGCCCAGAACCCGGGGCGGGTATCGAGTGGGCAGTCACTTCAACTTTAGCGAGGTGGAGCCTCAAACCAGGCGAGAGGTGAAGAGGACTTCGGCGTGAGCTCAGTCGAACGACTTCGGCGTGAGCTCAGTCGAACGACTTCGGCGTGATCTCAGTCGAACGACTTCGGCGTGAGCTCAGTCGAACGACTTCGGCGTGAGCTCAGTCGAACGATGGATGATTG
>CAIQXC010000674.1 GCA_903875675.1 Akkermansiaceae bacterium | reverse complement strand
TGATTGTATGCATTGGAGCCGGGAGGCGCTATGAGCCGGTCGAGCTTCAGAAGTTGTTCTGCAATTTCTGGCATGCTGGAGAAGTCCTCTGCTGCGGCGAGGTCGTACAACCCAAGCAATCCTTCCTCCAGCATTTCCTGACGTTCTGAGCGGTCGTCGCTTGTCATGGCTTTGCGCTCTTCGTCATCCATGTCGAGCACTGCCCATTCGTATCTATCCAACAGGGCAGGAATATGTGCCTCCATCAGATACTTGGTGGTCCCATCTTCTCTTGGCCTATCTGGCACACTTCTGCCACCAAATTTCTCTACCTTAGGCTTTACTGATGCAACGAGTTCATTGAAGTCATGCTGCCCTTCGGGCAGCTTTCTGATGGCCTCCACGCGGTTTGTGGTGTGCAGGGAGCGCCACATCTGGTCACGTGTTAGACCAAGAGCCTTTACGACCTTCGCAGGTATTCGACGCACGAAGTAATAGGTGCCGTTGCGCTCTTTCAGGTACTTCAGCTTTTTGACGCTATCGCCATCAACCGCGTCACCCGCCACGTTTGCGGCATTGGTCACAGTGGGCGTTGCATTGTCTTTGCGTTTCATCTGCGTCCCTGAACACCCGCGCCAGGTATCGAATGAACCATTTCTTGTTTAGCGAGGTGTAACTGGATTGTGCCCTTGTGATTTGCAATTTCTTGGCAACCGGGTCCTCTTCAACGTCCCTTTGCGCTACAGCAAGCAAACGGGGTGCTGTCTTGCAACAGGACCCCGTTTGTGGCTCGAGTCAATTGGTGTGCAGGCTAGCTCACCAGTGCCTCCTCAACACCACGCAGGGGGTCAGCGACATAGATATGGGAAACCTTCAGCTCGTCATAACGTAACTGGTGAATGGCCGTGGTCAGCTTCGGAAAGGGATATTGCCGGTTTTCCCCTTTCATGTACGTACGGCCAGAGTCATTCTTGCTAAGCCAGTGCCCAGTGAGCGCGTCACGCACCTCGTTTTCGATACCGCAAAGGGAACACTGCTGGCGGAACGTGTACCGGTATGAGTGGTAGTCCAACCGGTGGTCGGTCAGTCCAATGCTCTCCAGGTACCGAGCGAACCACTTGCCCACCGAGTTGGAGAAAATCTTGTTGGCGTTGTCATTGGTGAGCGTCGGGAACACCATCATGTGGCCGGCCCTGGCTATCTTTGCAACGTACAGCAGGAAGCCGCACTGAATCACAGCGTCATGCAGCGGAACCCGCCTGAAGCTGCTTCCGGTCTTCAATTTCTGCTCTTCATCCAGGTCACAAATGCGCACGCACCACACGCCGTTTACCCGTTGCACATCTTCAATCCGCAATTGACACACCTCCTCAATGCGGGCGCCAAGGAAGGGACCGAGTATCGGCACCCAGTACGAGGCGTCAGCTGCCTGCCCCTCTGGGCGGTACCCGTCTGTGTACAAGCGACTCGCAAAAATTTGATTGAGCTCTGAGATGCGATATGCGCGGCGGTCTTTTGGCTGTCGTAGGCCTGTGGCGCCCACCACATCAATATGTTCAAAGGGATTGAAATGGAGGTGCTCCACCAGCTCTCTCATCCCGTGGCGCATCAGGGTTGAGAGGAAGCCCAAACGGTTTTCCACTGTGAGCTTGGACAGTCGACGTTGGATGAGCTCATCACGGTACTGCCGCGCATGCTGCTTGGTCAGCTCTTCTACCGGCACCATGCCCGTGACAGTGCGGAATTCCATCACCGCCGTGCGTACCGAATTGATGCTGCGCAGTCGGGTCTGCTTTCGCTTCCAATCTTCAAACAGATGTTGCATCGTGATGCGACTGCCAACATCTCGCGCACTCGGACTGTCATGGTGGGCCCTGGTCGCAGGAGTCGCTTTGGGCTGCTTGGCGTTTGCCCTGATGCTCAGTTGGTCCACACCTGGCACGGCCGGGGAACTGCGGGCAGCTGGTGATATTGTTGAGGGGCCAAGGCTAAGCGCAGTGGGCGCTTGGGCGAGTTGCTCTGGTGACACCCCGCCCGCTGGGCTCACGTGGTCATGGGCGGGCTTGGCGGTCTTTCTCACGATGCTGAATACAGGTTTGCTTTCCTGGGCCGCCAGGGCCTGGGCCCTGT